>MGDH01000009.1:51804-149485 GCA_001790855.1 Candidatus Schekmanbacteria bacterium RIFCSPLOWO2_02_FULL_38_14
AAAATCTTTCTGAATCTTTTTTACTGCTTCTGCATTTGAAGAGGCAGAGCAAGGCTCTGCAGCTACATAAAGTAGATTCTTCCTGTGATGGCTTTATTATCTTCGTATCAGGATAGGTTTTTTGTCAAACAAATATTTGAGAAACAATGCTAAACAGTATATTTTGAGAAAAAAAGAAAATTAAAACATGAGTTGTGACACAGTAGGTGATAATTCTACCCCATCATCTCAAGGGCGCTGATTGGAATCCGCTCAACAGCGCTTACCTTATAGAATTTTCCACGCCCTATCCATGAAATCTTCTTTGCAAATGTTATTCCCTGCTGGTCTCCTCCGGTTATGAGCAGGACAGAAATCCTGATGTCCCTGCGGGCAACCTTTTCCGCCTCAGAGATTGAAAACCTGAACGCCATCTCTTCCTTCATTGACATCCTTGCCTTTGATGAATCAGCCATATCCCTTGAAAGGGCGTTCGGCTGTCCGTCAGTAATGAGAATGATATGCTTCTGTTCAGGTCCCTTTTCAGCCATAAGAAGTTTTTTTGCGCACTCTATCCCCTTCCCGATATTTGTGTACTGGTCAGCCCTCAAAGTAACGACTGAATCCATAATTTCCTCTATTCCCCTGCCAAGGGGCGAGACCACTTCCGCTTCGTTGCTGAATGCAACAACACCTACCCTGTATTCCTTTTCAACTGCTGCCCTTGAAAGCGCGGCAACTGCTATCTTTGCAAAGCGGAGTTTTGAAAACTGCCTCATAGAAGCGCTTACATCAAGGCACAGCGCAATATCCTGACGCTGGGTCGGTCTCTTTTCAAATGCCCTGAGTTGTCTCCTTGTGACTTCCTCAAGCGGCTTTTTCTCTTTAACAATTTCTTTCAGTGTATGGATTATAGAAATATCCTGAAATCTGTCCCCTGCCCTGTACTTTCTTATATCAACAATATTGCTTGAAAATCTGTCCTTCTTAAAAGCATCCCTGATAAGGCTGCTGGCATCTTTGCTTGAAATCAGCTCATCAAGAAGCCATGTCAGGGCTTTGCCTGTCAGGGAATAGCTTAATTTCCCGTCGTCGCGCACTTTCAGAAGCCCTTTCTTTTGAAGATTATAAACCATTACATGGAGCTTTGCATAATCGAGCTTCTCTGAATCAATTTTTAACCCGCGGTTTTCGCTTATTGCATAGTGAACATAGGCATCTTCAAGAGAGCATTCATCGTTTTTATATTTGTGCTGTATATCCATAAACTCTGCCACAAGCTCTGATATTTTCTTCCTTGGCAATTCAGTCTTTTCGCCCTCTTCAAGCGCCGCAGGAAGGTTTTCAATATCACTCATCTCTTTTCTGAATTCCTCTTCGCTTATCTCACCTTTATTGAAGCGCTCCTCAGCTTCATCGCTCAGCTCCTTTATGCCCTTTTTTGTAAATCTCATCTCTTTTGGAATTGCATTGCTCAGATGCCCCTTCTTTGCAAGCTCATTACAAAGGTTTTTCAGCGCTTCAGCAACATCCTCCTTTTCTGTCCTCAAATTATTCATAATATCCTTGAGTGCCTTGTCCTTGTAAGCCTCAAGAGCAAAGGAGTGGTCCATTTTAACTACTCCCTTCTCCCCGTCCTTCTGCTCAAGGGATTTATCTTTCAGTTTTTTAAGAGCAGTTCTTGAATCATCCTTGGAAAGGCTGAAGGTTTTCCCGCAAAGCAGCTCAGCATCTTCACGCTTCAGCCCAATCCCGTAAACTACCTCCTTTACAATTTCTCTTATTAAGTCCACAGCCTTTAGCGGAGCCCCCGGTTTGAGGTTTAATCTGTGGGGCAGTGATGCCATTGCTCCTTTTTCTATTATCTCCTTTGTCCACGCCCCTTTTATCTCAACAAGAGCTCTTGATATCTCCTTAAAGGCAATGCCTCCCCTGACACTCACCCCTCTTGATACATTTTTATCATCCCTTGTCCTTTGTACAATCTCATAAATAGTTCTGTCTATCTCCTCTTCCTTTAAAATTTCCTTTGATGTTTTTTCAGACCATTTTTCAAGTTCTCTTGAGAAAAGCCTCTGTGCAGCTGTCATTGATGGTCCTTTTTTCTGCGCATGTTCAAAAGAAAAAAGCAGTGGCTCGCGCAATACCCTGAACCCGTATATATCAGATTCTCTCTTGGGAGGAGTATATATCTCCTGCCTCATCTCATCCTTTTTGATAAGGAGTTCTGTCATCTCTTTAAAATCAGAATAAAACCTTAAATCCGAAACAACCAGAATCCTCTCTTTTTTTGCCAGGCAGAGCAGGTCAAAAAGCCTGCTTGCGCAATAACAGGCTTCATCAATATTCTCCTGCTTTTTTTCTCCAAACAGATATAATCCCTCTTCAAGCCTTACAGATAGTCTTTCAGAAATTTTCCTTGCCTCTTCATAATCACATATATCCTTTATCTCTTCATCAAATGTCTCAAATATGCTGTCTGAAAATTCCTTCCACTCCTTTCCCTTAAAAACCCCTGACACAGGGTATCTTTCTCCTATTTCAGGCCTTCTTCTTGGAATCCCTATTGGAATTACAGGAATCCTCTCTTTCCAGGCAAAAAAGCCTATGGTTTCTCCGGCGCCCCCGGAATAAAGCGCATCATAGATACCTGACTCATTCCCGTCCTTGTAAATGGTATTGAAGTTCATAGGAAGCCCGACAAGATTGTTCAGGCTGAAGGTATGAAGAAGAGATGCGCCAAATCCCTGAAGAGGAGACAGGGTTATTGCAATAATATCAGGGTTTAAAAATTTTAAAATTTTTTCTAAAAATGAATGGATATTCCTGCCAAAAAAAGGAAGTCCGAGAAAGAAAATCTCAATCCCGCTCTCCTTACTCCTCTCCCCTTTGCGGAGAGGAAGGAGTGAGGGAAAATTTGCAGGAGATATCCCTTTTACAAATCCTTCAACAAGCCTCTTAAGCCTTGCATCGAGGTTTAAGCTCAGCTCCTCAACAGAGGCTAAGAGAATTTTTTCTTTTGTTTTCTTTGAAAGGTTTGATGAGAAGGGGTCATTATAAACCTTTGGGATAAGGCTTTCTGCTGATGAAGGGTATTCTCCTCCTATTATTACCTTTCTTATATCGTTTAAACCTATTTTCATTCTTCATTAGATGAGGAGGTAATTATTTTTGCTATGAAAGATTCAGGTTCATCATAGTAACTGCTTTCACCTGAAAGATTTATCCTCCCGAGTAAAACTCTTTTTGCAGCGACCTCAACATCTTCACCCATCACTTCCTTGCGTCCCTTAAGCATGGCATTTGCCTGAGACTGTTCATAAATTGAAAGCGTTGTCCTTACGCTTGGCAGGCGGTCCAAATCCTCCTCCATTCTTGATTTGCGGGAGATATTGGCAATCCTGAATATCATCCTGTCAGGAACCTTTACTTCATCAATCTGCGACCCGTATTTTTTTATAATCTCTATTTCCTGTTCCATTGTAGGATAATCCACCCTGACCCGTTCAAACCTGTCAGTCAGGGTCTCTGAGATTCTCTCCACTCCTGCGTATTCCTCCGGGTTTTCTGTAGCAATCACGAGCGTATCAACATTTACCTCAATATCAAATCCCCCTATTGTGGTTACTCCCTCCTCAAGAACCTGAAGCAGCGTATTCTGCGTCCTCTGCGGAACCCGGTTTAACTCATCAACAAACAATATTTTTCTGTTGGCTTTTTGAATCTTGCCCGGAGTAAACGACCTTGAATCATGAATCCCGTATTTCAATGCATTTACCGGGTCAATATCTCCTATAAGGTCTTCAGGCATCAGCTCAGAAGACCCCTGAACACGGACAAACCTCTCCCTTCCCTGAACAGTGATTCCCTTTATCTGTTTCTCTTTTTTTTTCTTCTCGCAATCAGGACAGTCCGGAAAAGAAGGGTCACATACAAAGCGGCAACCCTCCACAACCTTCATTGGGGGAAGAAGCCTGGCAATTATTTTTGCTGCTGTTGTCTTGCCAATGCCGGGAGGACCTTCAAGAAGAAGATGCCGTCCTGCAACAAGAACAGCAAGGACTGACTCCCTGACTTCATGGGAACAGAAGAATTCGTCAAGAGGGTCTTTCTCGCTTCTTATCTTTTCAAGGATTGAATCCTTTAATTCCTGCCTTACACTCATCTTGTTCTTTAAACCCTTCTATCATTTATTATTCAAAGCAACCAAGCTGGCAGCTGCCTATTTTTATATTTATTATATTTAAAATATATCCAACCTTCTTAATAGATAACCCCTCTTCCTGAGCTATCTTAAAAGCTTGGGCACAACCAATCTTTCCGTTTACGGATAACTTCGTTATCTTGTCCCTTAATTTTTCTGCCTTTGCAATTAATTCAGGTTCATCTGACATTTTCCATTGAGCCCTGGACATAAATTCATCCTCCAAAAGAATTAAATTCTAAATCCTAAATCCTAAACAATATATTTTAGCTTTAAGTTGTAAGCTTTTTAAAATTTTCAATTCTAATTTTATGCTTCGATATTCTTTTGCTTTATAGCTTAGAGCTTATGGCTTATAGCTGTTTACACCTTTACATCAATCTTTGCTTTTCCCTTCAGCTCATTTATCAGTTTTCCCAGCAAGCTGTTCTGTTTCCCTATTGTCATTTCTTTCTTGATAATCTCTTTCACCTGCTCAAATTTAACATCCTGCGCAGCCCGTTTATCAGTAACCTTGATAATGTGATAGCCAAACTGTGTTTTCACAATATTGCTTGTTTTGCCAACAGGGGTTGAAAAGGCAGCCTTTTCAAATTCCGGAACCATTGATCCTTTTGGGAAAAAATTGAGGTCTCCTTTGTTAAGCTTTGCTGATGGGTCAATTGAGCGCTCAGCAGCCAGCTTTCCAAAATCTGCGCCGCTCTTTAATCCCTTTAAAATTTTCATTGCCTCATCCTCTGTTTTCACGAGTATGTGGCTTGCCCTTACCATTTCAGGACGCTGGAATTTCCCGCTGTTTTTGTTAAAATAGTCCTCTATTTCCTTGTCAGTTATTTTTATCCCGCTCGTTATGCTGCCAAGATATTTTTGGACTATCATCCGCTTTCTGATATCATCCTTTATATAATCAATACTGATTTTCTCTTTTTTTAAAATCTCGTCAAATTTCTCACTGCCAATCTTTGCCTTGATGCTGCTTAACTCTGCATCAACCTCCTTTTCATCTGCAACATATCCCTTCCTGATTGCCTCATCCAGAAGCAAAAGGCGGACAGAAAGCTCCTCTATTATTTTATTCTTGACTTTACTCTCAACTTTTTTAATTTCAGCCTCATCTGAAGCAACGCCTCCGTTTTGTTTTTTAAGAAATTCCCTTGCCCTCTCCATCTCCCTGCTATAAATTTTGCTGAACTCGCCTTTATCTATGATTTGGGAATTAACCTTTATTGCATAATCTCTGAACAACTTGTCTTTTGTCATTATATAGAAAAATGCTCCTCCGGCTGCCAATACCAGCAAAATCAAGACTAGCGGCAAAAATCCTTTTTTGCTTTTTTGTCGTGGCGGGGTTATTGAATCTTCTGATGCAGAAGATTCTTCGCTGCGCATCCCGTCATTTTCATCTTTCAAGTTATCATGGTCTTCCATCTTTTACTCCTAAAGGTTTTTTGTTCTCTACTTTCTCTCATTTTTTTGAATGGAAAAAGTGAAAGGATTGATTTAATAAACTAATACATTCAGTACATTTAAAATCTTTATACAAAGTAATTTAAAATTGTCAAACAAATAAATTATGAATAAATTATGAATATACTTGATAAAATAACAGGTTAGGATATATATAAAGTTTTTATTTGATTTGCTACGGGTTTAAAAATTAATATGAGAAAAATTGTTTTTCTAACCATACTTGTTTTCTTAAGTATCTTTTCATTCTCTCCTGCAAGGGGTGGTTATATAACCATAGAAACAAAAACCTCAACTACTATTGCTGGAAATACCATGAAAATATCAGTGGAAACAAAAAACAAAGGTAATGAACCTGCCTATAATGTGGAAATTATTTCAAGCGTTCAGAGTGATACAAGGTCAAGCAAAATCAAGGAGATTCTTAATGTTGAAGAAACATATAAGTCTGAAATGGATTTCAATCTCAGATTAGATAACCCCGGAAGGTATGCCGCTGTAATTTATGTAAACTACACAGACGCAAACCAGTATCCGTTCTCAGCAATTTCCTGCCTGCAGTTCAGTTTTGGAGAAAATGTATCTTCGCAGGTTTTTGCAAAATCTGCTGATGTGGAAATGAATAATAAAGGAAAGTTCCTGCTTAACATAAAAAACCTCAGTGAAAAGGACAAAGAGGTTCAGATAAGGCTGATTGTTCCAAAAGAACTCTCTCCAGATAATTCTTTGAAAAAGGTCTCGCTTAAAGCAAGGTCTGGAGAGGAAATAAGGTTTACTATAAATAATTTTTCAGCTCTTCCGGGAAGTAATTATCAGGTTTATTCAATAATGGAATACATTGAATCAGGAAAACACTATACATCAATAGTCCCCGGAACCATTAAGATTGAAAAAGATGAGCCCTTTTATCTAAAATATAAAATTGTTTTAATAATAATCTCTGCAATTCTTGTAATACTGTTTTTGATTTTCCAATTCAAGCCTAAGTCAAAATGATGGCTAACACGCCTACCCTCTTAGATTCAACAGAGAAAAACAACTTTTTTAAAAAGTTATTTTTTGGAAAAGAGACAATATCTGATATTGTTGTTTTATCTATGGTAGAAATATACATTCTGTCATTTTTTGATAAATTAAATTTATATAACTATTTTTTAAAAACTAATATTAATATATAAATGTATATGCATATTCTTACTTTTATTTCTAAAAACGGAAAAAGGATATTTTCTGCTTTTGTGCTGATAATTATTTTCCTTTTTCTATTAAGCTATTTTGATCTGCACTATATTCTTTCAAATACCACTCCCACCGGTGGTGATACCCCTGCCCATAATTATCTTGCAAAGCATTTAAAGGAAACCTTTTTCACCAGGGGAACAGTTATTAGCTGGGCAAAAGGATGGTGGTGCGGGTTCCCCATGTATCAGTATTACTTCTTCTTCCCTTACCTTTTAATGTCAATACTAAGTTTCATTATACCAATGAATATTGCTTTTAAAATTGTTTCAATACTGGGAGTTGTTTTCTTACCTCTTGGAGTCTATTTCTCATTCAAATGGATGAATTTTGATAAAACGATTTCTCTCATCAGTTCAATTGCAATGATTCCTTTCCTTTTCGTGAATACCCATACCATGTGGGGAGTAAATATTTACAGTACCCTTGCCGGAGAAATCTCAAATAGCGTTAGTTTTATATTTTTTGTTTTATTCCTTGGATCATTCTATAATGATATGGAAAGAATACGGTTCCGGCTTAGGACTGTAGCGCTATTCACCCTTCTTTTCTATAGCCACTTTTTTACTTCTGTAATCGCCGGATTGGCTTCATTCTTCCTTCTGTTTATTTTTGGCAAAAATAATTTTAAACAACGTTTTATAGTTTATATGAAACTCAATGTTTTGACTTTTTTATTGATAGCTTGGTGGTTTATCCCTATACTGGCAAAAAATTCTTATTCTTTGGAATATGGAGGGGATTGGGATGTAACGCTGTGGAAAACATTTCCTTCCTACACAATTGCCTTAATTCCTTTTGTTCTTTTTGCTGCAATATACGGAATTTTGAAAAAAAGGAAAAATCTTATCTTTACCTTCTTATTGCTTCCTTTATCCATTATCGCTTTTTATACAGGTGGAAAGATAAACGCAAGTTTTCCAAACATTCGCTTCTGGCCCTTCATCTTTTATGCCTTAATGATTATGGCTTCAGTCGGTTTTGGGTATATGATAGAAAGACTCCGGGCAAAAGAAATCTTAGTAACAGCTTTATTTATATTAGTCATCATGCTCACTGCCAACTCCCCAAATGATGTCCGTGCCTGGGTAAAATGGAACAATGAAGGTCTTGAAAAAAAGTCTGATTACGCTACTTTCAGGGATTTAGTCCTTCCCCTTGACAATACTCCCGGTCGTTTAGCAAATGATCTTCATGGATATAATAACCATTTTGGTTCAACAAGGGTTTTTGAGACAGTTCCCTATTTAATCAATAAAGATATTCTTGAAGGTGGAATAGTAAATTCAGCATCCGGGTCAATGTTTTCCTACTATATCCAATGTGCAACCTCACAAAGTTGTGCCGGGTTTCCTACGGTAGTAAATCCTACTACCTTTAATATGGAAAAAGGAACCAAGTATCTCAAACTTGCCAATGTCAAACATTTTATTGCATACTGGGACAAAACCCGTAAAGCCCTCCTTAACAATCCCGAATGGAAACTGCTCAAAAGCGTAGGCCAATACCAGCTTTTTGAGTTGAAAAGCAACGATGGTAGTTACGTTTACATTCCTGAAAATAAACCGCTCACAGTAAGAACAAAACACTGGAAAGAAAGTAACATGGAGTGGATTTATACTATCAATGCCCTGGATACTCCATTCATTCTTCTTTATAATAGCCAAAAAGTTTCAACATCAGAATCTCCGGCAATATTTTCTGAAGATGAATACCTCGGGTTTCTTTCTAATTTATCAAACGAAAATGATGAGATTCCTCTCTGGCTTACACTTGGTCCATTTTACTTTACATCAGGAATACCTGACGAAAAAGCAATAGAGATCGACCCTGTTGACATAAGTTCTCTGAACCCTGAGAGTGGACATGAACAATTTGGCAGGATATGGAAACCAATTCTGCGCTATGGTCCTATATTTCTTGACGGACTTTACAAGCCATCATTTAATTTTATCAATTACAACTGCACTACAATATATTCAGAAATAGAACAAAAAGCCCTGCTCCACTACAGCAATGATGATCAGGCCCGTATTTACTTGAACGGAGAGTTAATCGTTGCAACACCTTTTACAGGTATTTATAATTATAAGACAAAAAAAATTCTTTTAAGAAAAGGAAACAATTCCCTGATCTATAAGGTTGAGCAAACCGGAGGTGGGGTATTTTTTCACACCAAGCTAACAGATCTTAACGGTAAACCTCTCAGCTCTGTAAGATACTCAATTGCTTCTACAATACCAAATGTAACAACAGAAAAAACCATATCTTTATCAGCAGCGATTAAAGAATTGGAGATTTCGGATCAACGCATAAGGTTCAGGACAAAGGCTTTGCATCAACCACATATTATTAAATTTTCTTATTTTCCAAACTGGAAAGTAAGAGGAGCAAAGCAAATATTTCATGTGACACCAAATTTTATGCTGGTTTACCCTGAACAGGAAGAAGTTACATTATATTACGGTACCCTTTTTTCAGACATTGCAGGACAAACACTCACTTTTATTGGTGGAATTATCTTTGCAGGTGCAGTATTCTCTCAAATGATGAAAAGAAAAAAGCATTATGAAAATCAAAATACTTAAATTAATTGATATTTTTATAGGAAAGTTCCTATGCCTGTTTCTTGGCTATATAGATTATCTCTTCAACCTTACATCAAAACATATAACAACTCCTCAACCGCATAAAATTCTATTTATCCGTCCGGGCGGTATGGGAGACTTTTTATACCTTTTTCCAGCTCTGTCTTTGGTAAAAAAACATTTTCCTAAAGCTGCAATTCACGTCTTAGCAGAAAAAAGAAACCAGGGTGTTAAAAACCTTACTAAGTCCATAGATAGAATAATCTGTTATGACAAAAACCCTTTTGAAACTATTGTCACGCTTTGGAGAGAAAATTATGACGTTGTTATAGATACTGAACAATTCCACAATTTCTCTGGTGTATTTGCTTATCTAACACGTGCAAAAGTTCGGATAGGTTTTAAAACTAATCCCTTCCGTAACCATCTTTATACTAACTTAATTAATTATTCTTTGAATGGTCAGGAGGCAAGCGAGTTCTTGCATTTACTTGAACCGATTGAAATAAAAAATGAAAAAATCTTATTTGAGGAATATATTTCCCTTGAAAAAATAAAAAGCACTCCTTTACCAAAGGATTTTTCTCAACTGAAGAAAAGGTACGGGTCTATTGTTATTATTTCTCCACGGGGGCAAGCTCGATATCGTTACTGGTCTCCAGAAAAATATGGTGAATTAATTCAGCATCTAATAAAAAACCCAGAACAGGCGGTTATTCTTATAGGTGGAAACCTCGAAAAAAATATTGCTTCAGAAATCATGCAAAGCATCGCTAATCCTAACCACCAATTATTATCATTAGTTGGAAACACCTCTCTTCTTGAATTATGCCATATGATTCTTGAAAGTAACCTTTTTATGGGATGTGATTCAGGAGTTGCAATTTTGTCAGTTCTTTTGGGAATAAAGAGCGTAATTCTCTTTGGATCAGCAGATGAGAACAAGTGGGGAATAAAAAAAGAAAACTTTCGTGTTGTCAGGAAAAATCTGCCTTGCTCTCCCTGCCAGATGCTGGGAAATCATAAATTCTGCAAAAGTATAGACTGTATGGAAAAAATAAGTGCTCAAGATGTTATCAAGACTATAGATAATTTTAATTGATAAAAGAATTTATTAAAGAAAAAACATTATGATTCTATTACGTTTTATTTTTAATATCTTTAGAAAATTTGCTGACCTGGCGGGCTTTTATTTAGTAGCGACAAAAATAGGTAAAGCTACTGATACTTATGCAATAGTACGGCCCGTTGCAACTTACGCACCGTGGTTATCCGATCGTTTGTTTAATGATACGTATAAAATCATCAAGAATTACACGTTAGTTGATAAATATAGATGTTATGAGATTTGGCAATTAGTTGGAGAATCTGTAAAACTGAACGGTGCATTAATTGAAATTGGCGTATGGAGGGGAGGGAGTGGTGCCTTAATTGCAAAAAAAGCAAAACTTAACGGGATTAAGGATGAAGTATACTTATGTGATACATTTACAGGCGTTATTAAAACTGGAGAAAAGGATTTATGTTATAAAGGGGGAGAACATGCTGACACCTCAAAGGAAACAGTTGAAGAAGTAATTAATAAACTAAAATTAGATAACACAAAAATTTTAGTTGGTATATTCCCCGAAGAAACAAGCAAATTAGTAAGTGATAAAACATTTCGTTTTTGTCATATTGATGTTGATGTGTATAAATCTACTAAGGATATTGTGGAATGGTTATGGCCTAAATTGACTGTTGGAGGAATGGTAGTTATTGATGATTATGGATTTCCAGAATGTGATGGGATTAGAGATTTTGTAAATGAAGAACGTAGCAAAAAAGATAGATTGGTTATACATAATCTAAACGGGCACGCTATACTGATTAAAATATGCTAATGACCTGCCAAATGCTGGGAAATCATAAATTCTGAAAAAGTATTGACTGTATGGAAAAAATAAGCGCTTAAGATGTTATCAAGACTATAGATAATTTTGTAAATTAAATTAGCTAAGTCACAGGCTTGTTTCTTAAATAATTTTTTTTAGGAAAGAAATTTCTATGCAGTTAATCATATTGAAGAGTTACTGTCTATCCCAAATCAAAACTAAATTTTGTTGTTTAGTTCAACTGTTTATTTTTGTTTTGAGAATTTGAATTTTAACTGACTCTGACAAACATAAGCCTTCTTACTTACAGGAAATATACAGCCTGTGACTGAAAAGCCTGAAAATATTTATTTTTTTATTGACAAACAATTGCAAAAGATTTATATTTTATACATTATTTGAGATTATCAAACACTCTGTTTTAACAACATCTTTTTTGACTTTCAACAAGAAGAACTTTTGAAAATGAGAAAATTATTTTTGGTTAATTTTCTTCTATTGCTAATCCTTCTCTCCTCGTCTTTTGCATATGCCGGAGAAATCAATCTTCCTCAGATATCATCTAAAGCTATTGAAAAAGACTCTTCTCCGTTACGAATATCATTAAACGTTTTTAGTGTGGGATATTATTATTTGAATATAACTATCAGCCCGACAAGCACTGGCACTGTGGATAAAACAACCCCTTATTGGGGGGAGAATGCTTATCTTCTGGACACGCTTGTTGCTCTGACAGCAATTCCAGGAACTGGTTATATTTTTGTTAACTGGACAGGGGATCTTATAAGCAGCGCCAATCCTGCTGACGTTACCATGAATACTGATAAGAATATTACTGCAAATTTTAAAATTGTTCAATGTAGCAAAAAGAAACCTTTGATTTCAAAAATTGCTCCAGCAAATGGAAGGTCCGGAATAACAGTAGAAATCAAAGGCAGATTTTTCTGTAGTGGAGGAGGGATGGTTCTTTTTGGAACAGTTGAGGCAGAAATCATTGAGTGGAGTAATACTTCTATCACTGTTGTAGTTCCTGATATAGTAGTAAAAAAGCAATTCAAAACTGTTTTGGTAAAGGTTAAGAATGCCAATAACAAGGTCAGTAACACTAAACCATTTAAGGTTTTAAAGGGTCCTGTCCTTTTTAAATAAAGCATTAACTGGTCAATAATGCCAAAGCTAAAAAGTGATGTTTTCGCAAGGGCGACTTAAATGTCGCCCTCGCTTTTTCTCCTTAATTAACAATTAAAAATCTATTTTACTGTTTATATGAAAATGATTTGCCGGAATTTAAAAAAACTATTATTGATTTTTCTAATCTGCTCTGTTGCAGCAGTTTCTTCTGCATCTTCAAAGCCTCGTTCTTTTGTAAAACTGGTCAATAATGAAATAATATTTTCAACTGAAACAGGTCCTGTCCCCGTACAAGTAACCCCTGAAAGCATATCAGGAAGGGTTGCCAGAAATATAACCCCGGAAACAGAATTTTCACAAACAGCGCTTCCGGAAATTTCCATTAAACTCTCACCAAATGAAAAGGCACTGGCTAAAAGAGTAAATATTTCAATTGCCTTCAGGTTAAAAAGCCAGAGCGGGAAAACCCTTGCAATAACTTTAGACAATATAAAGCTTAGAAAAAATCCTGTGTCACAGGAATTAAAAATAGTTGTTCCCTTTGACAGCAAAGACACATTCAATGATGACCTCATAGCTTTTGAATACAAGACCACAACAGGATTCAGTCTCAAAGGAGATATCGGCAATGACAAAGAGACAGGTCCTGTGCTAACAAACGGAACTGATACTATAAGCTTTAACATTCTTGTTTTTAAGAATAAAATAATAGAAAAATTTAAAAACTGGGGCATATCTGATATAAGCCTTACCGGAACTCCAGCCTATTCATTCATCCTAAAAGGTACCTCTCTTGCTATAGATATTGGTGACGGAAAATATAAAGCAATAAATTCTATAAACGGGAAAATTACTGTCCAGTGAGCCTTTGTCGTTTATTTAAAGTACTCTTTTCTTTCTTGTCTCTCATTCTCCTTTCACAGACAACAACAGTATCATCAGAAACAAAACCAGGGCAGGTAAGGCTAAATAATAATTTTATTTTAAAATCTTCTGTTTCAAAAGGCATTGAGAATCTCTATAATCTTGACTTTGATGATGCCAAGTCTCAGTTCAGCAAGGCAATTGCCGCAGACAGCGAAAGCCCTGTGGGATACTTTTATACTGCAATGATATACTGGGAAAGAATTCTCAACAACCCTAACGATAAAGAAGCCTTTAAGCTTTTTGATGAATGGACCTCAAAAACAATTGAAATATGCCAGAAAAAAATTGAAAAGAATGGAAAGGATGATGAAACCCTCCTTTATCTTGGAGGCTCTTACGGTTTTAAAGCCAGAAAAGACCTCACGAAAAAATCGTGGTGGCCGGCTTTCTGGAATGCAAAAAAGGGAAGGAATCTTCTTAAAGAAGCCTTTGATATGAACCCGCAGAATTTCGACCTTTACCTTGGCCTTGGAATGTATGATTATTTTCTTGATAAGATGCCAAAAATAGTAAAATTTTTCTCGTTTCTCTTGTCTTTTTCAGGTAAAAAAGAGCTTGGCATTGAAAAGCTCCATAAATGCGCAACTGATGGAAAATATGCAAAAACCGAAGCCAAATTTGTTCTTATGAGCATCTACACCTATCTTGAAAAAGAATACCTAAAAGCCCTTCCCATAGCCTTGGATTTAAAAAATTCCTATCCAGAAAATCCAAGATTTTACTATACAACAGCCATCATATTATCCGGAATGAAAAAATGGGACGAAGCCTTGAGGCTTGCAGATGAAATATCCTCAAAAGCTGAAAAGGAAGAAAAGAATTTCACACTGAACTGGCTCCCAAGGACAAACTATCTCAGAGGTGAGATTTTCAGGGGGAAAAAAGATTATGACGAAGCAATAAAATTTTATAATCTTGCCATTAACTCTGAGCTTTCTAATGAAACTTGGGTTCTGCCATGGAGCCATCTCAAAATCGGAATGATTTATGACACTTTAGGACAGAGAGAAAAGGCAAGGGTTAAATATCAGGGAGTTTTAAAACTTGAAGATGTTTCTGAAGAAAATACTTATGTACACGAACTTGCTGGAAAATATTTAGAAAAGTCCTACAGCAAAAATGAAACCGGGATTTCTGATTAAATTAATCATCAATAAAATCAAAAAGTTCCCATGCTTTTCAGAAAGACAGTTTTTGCTTGACAATACCTGAACCTTAAATTTATTATTCTCAGTTAATTCATATGCCTTAGTTGTTGTTTTGATTTATCTCTTTGAGGCAATTTATTGGATATCATCAGATTCTTTAGCAAATATTTCTGGATAGTCTATGTTGTTTTGATAACTATCTTATGTTTTTCTCTATCAAAGACAGTAGTTTATTTCATAGATAGAAGCATCAAAGTTCCCCTAAGCAAGGAAGTAAATATTAAAGCAGTGAAAGAATCTCCAAAAACCAGGCGTTCACTGGATGAATATAAAATAATTTTCGAAAGAAACCTTTTCGACGTCTCGGGGCAGGAACAGGTTGTAAAAAAGAGAGGAAAGGAAATCTTAAACCCTGCTGAAATTCCAATTTCAACATCCGGAATGGAATTGCTCGGAACATTTGTAGGTTTTCCTCCAAAACATTCTATCGCCCTGATAAAAGCAGATGGCGAGGTAGAGGCATATCACCCTGATGAGAAGGCAAAAGAAGCAACAATATTAACGATTAACCGCAGAGAGGTTATAATTGAAAGAAATGGGATGATAGAAAAACTTATAATGGAAGAAGCAGGAAAACCAATGCTGGTTAAAGAACCCCCCAAACTTACAGGTACAGTTGACAGAGCTTTGGACGGAATCAGACAGACTTCAAGCAACAAATGGATTATTGACAGGAAAAAAGTCCCAATTAAAGATATTAATACTTTTATGAGACAATGCCGCCTGATTCCCCATTCTGTTGATGGCAGGCCAGCAGGTTTTAAAATAACAGGAATTTTAAAAGGAAGCATCATAGATAAAATAGGTCTTTTAGACGGAGATATAATAAAAAGAGTTAATAGCGATGAAGTTAAAAGCCCTGATGATGCCTACAGGGCTTATCAAAGGCTTCAGACAGATAACAGAATAGTTCTTGAAATAGAACGAAACGGAGCAATGGCACCGCTTACTTATGAGGTTAAAAACTAAATATTGTGAGGAAAGACTGTGAACAGATTTAAAAAAATATTTTTCTTTTTTCTAAGTATATTATTCCTTTTCTTCCTTGTGTCCTTATCATCAAATCTTTTTGCTCAGCAGAAGAAAAATCCATTGAAGAAACCTGCAAGAACAATTAATCCTAATGCCAAAAATGCTGCTCTGAAAGGTGAAGAAATAAAAGAAGATGAAGAAGACTTTGAACCAGAAGAGATAGATGAAGAAGAAGATGCCATAGAGGAAGAAGACGAGGAAGATGCCGAGGAGGTAGAAATAAAACCCAAGCCCTCTGCACGCCCTGGCAGGCAATTCCGCAGGCCTCAATTCCCGAATAGAAGACCAGGCGGAAGACCCGGTGGTCCTGTTGGTTCAGGTGGCACTGGTGGTTCCGGAGTTATAAGCGACGGAGAATATATAACCCTGGATTTTAAGGGTGAATTAAAAGACCTGATAATAATGTTTTCTGATTTAATGAACAAAAATTTCATATACGATGAAAATATCAGGGACAAAGTCATGATAGTAGCGCCTAATAAATTGAATATAGAAGAAGCGTGGAAGGTTTTTCTTTCAGTGCTTGATTACAAGGGATACAATGTCGTGGAAAGCAAAGAAGCAATAAGAATCCAGAAATCTACTGAAGCACGGCAACAGCCAATTACAACGCTTGTTGGAGAGGAAGCAAAAAATATACCTGACCAGGCTCAGATAATAACATATGTGACAAGCCTTCAGTATGCAGATGTTGAACAGATAAGAGGTGCAATAAGCCAGTTAATCAGCCCGAGAGATGCAAATATCTCAACCTTTCCTCCGACCAACACCCTTATCCTCACTGACATTGCTTCCAATATAAACCGGATAATAAAAATCATCAACGCAATAGATGTGGCAGGACTTGAAGACAGGCCTATAATTAGCGTGATTCCCCTTCACAATGCCTCAGCAAAAACACTTGCGCAGCAACTGACAGAGATTTTGCGTCAGGCTCCGCAGCCCTCAGGTAAGAGAAAAACCCCTCAGCCGGGCCAGCCTCCGGGAGAACAGATGAAGATTATACCTGATGAACGCCTGAATGCCATAATAATAGTTGCAACCCTTGATTCCACAAAAAGAATAGAAGACCTGCTTGAAAAGCTTGATGCAAAGCTCTCAAGAGATATTAGCCGCATTAATGTCTATTATCTCAACAATGCCCTTGCTGAAGACTTACAGAAGGTTTTAACCGGCATTATATCTAAAACTGTTGCGCCGGGCGCACCAACACCAGCATCACAGGGTGGCGCAGCAGCAGCGCCACTTGTTGGCAGGGATGTCTTCATAACTGCTGACAAGTCAACCAACTCACTCATAATATCTGCCTCTCCTGAAGACTATACCCTTTTAAAGCAGATTATCGAACAACTTGATATAATGCGTCCTCAGGTCTATGTAGAGGGCTTGGTGGTTGAAGTTAGCCAATCAAGGTTCATTGAACTTGGAGTTGATTTTAACTTTTTAAAAGACCTTGAAGATACAGGGCTTGATAAAATCAGGGCAATCGGTTTAAGCAGTCTCGGTGGTCCGCTTGCAGGGCTTATTGCAACCCCTCCGGGAAAACTTCCAGGCTTTCCTGAAGGCGGCTCTGTTGCAATCACAAAGGGAACTGTTACTCTGTCAGATGGCACTAAGGTGCTCAATATTCCTGCCCTTGCAACCTTCTTTGCCAGAACAAGCGGTGTCAATGTGCTTGCACAGCCCCAGATTCTTACATCTGACAATGAAGAGGCAAGTATTGTTGTTGGAGAAAACAGAAGATTCATAAGAAGCACTACTGTGGTATCAGAGACTGCAAACACTGTTAATACTTTTGAATTCAGGGATGTGGCTTTAAATCTTAAAGTAACTCCCCACATAAGCAAAGAGGGTTTAGTCAGATTATCCATCCAGCAGACAGTCGAAAATGTCCTTCCGGGTTCCTCTACGGAACAGGGAGTTGAGACCTCAAAAAGGGAAGCCAAAACAACTGTTGTGGTGCAAAATCAGGAGACCATTATTATAGGTGGTCTGATCCGTGAAACCAATACTCCAAGCGTGAAAAAGATTCCGTGCCTTGGAGACATCCCGTGGATTGGATGGTTTTTCTCAAGAGTCAGCAGTACAAGAGAAAAGACTAACCTGCTTATATTCCTGAAACCAACAGTTGTTAACACTCCGCAGGAGCTCGCAAAACTTTCAGACGAGAAAAAAGCCAAGGCAAGGGAAATAAGGGAAGAGGATGAGAATAAAAAAGACATATTCTACAAAACAATAATTGACGGAAACCTGAAGTTCTGGAAAAAGAAAGAAGAAATTCCAATGCTGAGCGAAGAATCAAAAGTATTGAAGGAAGGCGAAAAGAAAGTAGCTCCAAAAAAAGATATTGATATCACTCCTGAATTATTAAAGCCTTCAAAAATTCCTCTTCCATCAGTAGAAAGAGGAGACACAATTGAAGGAGAAGAAGTTTCTGCTCCGCCGCCGCCAGAGGATAGACCGCAGATATCTGAACCCTCTCCAGCAGGAGAAGAAGAGGTTCAGCAGCCATTAGTTCCGCCGCCGCTTCCTGAACCAGAGGAGGAGGAATAATAAAGTTGAAAAAACAGTTTTAAAATTTCAATAAAAATATTTTTTTAAAATGTTTGAAAACCTGACAGGTAAATTAGAGACTATATTTTCAAAGCTAAGAAAAGCAGGAAGGCTTACTGAAAAGAACATTCAGGATGGCTTGAAAGAGGTGCGCCTTGCCCTTCTTGAAGCTGATGTGAATTTCAGGGTTGTAAAGGATTTCATAGCAGCGGTTGAAGCAAAAGCAATAGGACAGGAGGTTTTAAGAAGCATAACACCTGGTCAGCAGATTGTTAAGATTGTCAATGATGAATTGGTTAATCTGATGGGCAAACAGGCGACCAGAATCGAATTTTCGCCACCCTTGCCAATGGGAATAATGTTAATAGGACTACAGGGCTCAGGAAAAACTACGACTGCCGGCAAACTTGCAAGGATGTTCAAAAAAGAAGGACACAGACCACTGCTTGTCCCTGCAGACCCGTACCGTCCTGCTGCAATTTCCCAGCTCAAGACCCTCGGCAAACAGGCGGAAATTGAAGTTTTCCCTTCTGAACCGGGAACCAACCCGGTCATAACCTGTAAAAAGGCTTTAGAGCAGGCAAGGGAGAATAACTTAGATTTAATGATTATAGACACTGCAGGACGGCTCCACATTGATCAGGAATTAATGGACGAGCTTAAAAACATAATCTCAGCTATCCCCGTCAAAGAAAAGCTTCTTGTTGTTGACAGCATGACAGGACAGGATGCAGTCAATATTGCAAAGGAATTCAACTCTGCCATTGATATAACAGGAATCATCCTCACAAAGATGGACGGTGATGCAAGGGGAGGCGCTGCGCTTTCAATGAGGGCTGTAACAAGCAAGTCTATAAAATTTATTGCAACAGGTGAGAAGCTTGATGCAATTGAAGTCTTTCATCCTGAACGCATGGCTTCAAGAATCCTTGGAATGGGAGACATTCTTTCGCTCGTAGAAAAAGCCCATAAGGCTGTTGATAAAGAAAAAGCCCTTGAGCTTGAGAAAAAAATAAGGGAAGAATCCTTCTCTCTTGAAGACTTTAAGGAACAGTTGCTTCAGATAAAGTCAATGGGTCCGCTTGAAGATATTCTTGGAATGATGCCCGGATTTGGCAACATGAAAAAACTAAAAAATTTCAGTGTGGACGGAAAGGAATTTGCGAGGATTGAAGCCATCATAAATTCCATGACAAAGAAGGAAAGATTAAACTACATGACAATAAACGGTAGCAGGAGAAAAAGGATTGCCAATGGCAGCAGCACAACTGTAATGGATGTAAACAAGCTCTTAAAGCAGTTTGCACAGATGAAAAAGATGATGAAGGCTTTTACCTCAGGTGGTAAAAAAGGTAAATTGATGAAACTTCCGTTTATGTAGAATTGTAGGAAAATTCAGGAATATGAAAACATTTGTTAAAAAAATCTGCATTCTGATTATTGTCTTACCCCTTCTTGGCGCAATAAACTACAAGGACAATGACCCCGGAGGGTGCGCAGGGCTTCCAGACTTTGACACAATAGACAATGGGAAAGTTGTTCTTACCACAAAAAGCGTCAACAAAATCGAGACAGATACTCAAATAACAGTCTATGGAGAGGTTGAAAACAAAGGCAGCAAACCAGCAAGAAATATACAGCTCACAGCTAACTTAAAGGACAAGAGCGGCAATATAGTTGAAACCGTCGGACCAGTTTCAATAATCGGCATATCAAGAAGGCTCAAATCTGCCCCTGATACAATTGACCATTCAACCCTTGACGTTGGTGAAAAGGGATATTTCAGCATTTCTGCAGATAAAACAAGCGAGCAGGCAAATGTTACCACAGTTGAGACAAGTTTAACCGGAGATGAAGATATAGAACTGGAAGGACTCTATGCAAAGATGTCAGCAACAATTACAACAAAAGAAGATGTAAATAAAAAACTTAGAATAAACGGATTTCTTAAAAATAACAGCACGGGTATTGACACATGGAATAACAAGATTACAGTCATAGCTAAAAACAAGGCAGAGCAAATAGTTTTTATAGGAGAGGTAAACCTCGGAGATACCCTCACAATAGATGACACGCAAAGAGAAAACGCCATAATAGCTGGAAACAGGAAAAGCTTTATCTTTGCCACTGATGTTCTTTACGACACGGTTGGGAAAAATGATATAACAACCAATATCAACTGGGAAGAAAAAGGTCCCAGCACCCCTAATGCCCCGGGCAACCTTGAACTAAGCCTTGAATCTGTAAGCGAGGTCACCATGACATTTACTGATAACAGCAACGATGAGAAAGGGTTTAAAATTTTCAGAAAAGCTCCGGGGGAAAAAAAATTCAAGAGAATAAAAATATGGAAAGCTGTTTCAGGAAATGACAACACTGTAATATATACAGACAAGAAAAGCCTTTTATCAGGTAAAATCTATACCTACAAAGTTCTTGCCTATAATGAACTTGGCAATTCTGAATTTTCAAATACAGAAAGGATTGAAATCTCAGCGCCTGATTCACCCGGAAACCTGAAAGCAACCATTACATCTGAATCTTCAACATCTGGAACAACAACTCAGATAACCCTCTCGTGGGATGAAAAGGAAAACTCTGCAGCACTTGCTGTATTGCCTTCAGGAGTCAACTTTACCGGCTCCCTCAAAGACAAAATAACCTATGACTCTGACAAAAAAGTTCTGATTTTTGATGGAGCAATGACTTCAGATGAAAAAATAGAGCTAAAAGGACTTTCAAAAGACACAAATTATCAGAAAGCAATAAATATACTATACACAGAATCAAATATAAGCAACAATGAAGTCGGGTTTAGCATTTTCAGGGATGGTGTTGAAATAGCCACAATCTCTACAGATAAAACCACATATAATGATGAAAACGTAATTCAGGGACAAGACTACTCATATCAGATAACTGCTTTTAATGTCCTTGGCGCATCATCTGCAGTTGGACCAGTAGAAATCACTTTTGATAAACCCAATACTCCGACTGAGTTAACTGTAACATCTTTATCAGGTACATCCAACAAGCTTACCTGGAACGGTGATGATATCAATAATGAACAGGGTTTCGCAGTAGAGAAAAAAGCCGGCAGCGGTGAATTCATTGAAATCGGGACTGTTGATCAGGAGGGAACAACCTTTACTGATAAATTTGTTAATCCTTCTTCAACCTACACATACAGAGTTAAGGCTTACAATGCATTAGGAGATTCTGACCCATCAGATGAAGTATCCCCCTAAATGGCTTGACATCTAATATTTTTAATATATAAGTTACAATCCTTAATGAAAACTTTTAACATTAACATTTTGAATTTGTTTAGGACTTTGTCGTGAGCTCAGTCGAACGATTTAGATATTAGAATTTAGAATTTTCAACTAAAATAAGGAGGTGATTTTATTGTCAGTAGTTTTAAGGCTAACAAAGACAGGAACCAAGAAAAAAATAAGATACAGAGTTGTTGCCGCTGATTCAAGAAAGCCAAGGGACGGAAGGTTTCTGGAAATACTCGGGACCTATAATTCCCAGAAAAAAGAAGACAACTTTTCACTCAAAGAAGACAGGGTAATAAGATGGCTCGCTCAGGGTGCACAACCAAGCGACACCGTAAAAAATCTGCTTAAAAAGTCAGGCATCTGGAAAAAATTTAAAACAAAGAACTCTGAAGAGGCTGCTGCATAAACTGAAAGGTGGACGCTAATGAAAGATTTTATAGCTTTTCTTGCTCAGTCGCTGGTTGATAATCCGGACAAAATTGAAGTAATGGAACTGGGAGAAGGAAGAACAAGAGTTATTGAGCTCAAGGTAGCCCAGGAAGATTTTGGAAGAATCATTGGGAGAAAAGGAAGAACGGTAAATGCAATCAGAACCTTGCTGGATGCAGCATCAATTAAAATGAAAAAAAATATAGTCCTTGAGGTCATTGAATAATGACTCAGGAGGAAATGGTTGTTGTAGGCAGGATTCTCAAGGTAAGGGGAGCAAAGGGAGAGCTGACTTTCCTGCCTTTAACAGACAAAACCGACCGCTTTTCTCTCCTAAAAGAGGTCTTCATAGAGAAAACGGACGGCAGCACTGTAAAAAAAGAGATTGAAAAAATATTCTTCTATCAAGGAAAAGGGGTAATCAAGTTCACTGGAATAAATTCCGGAAAAGAAGCCGGAGAATTCCTTAAAGCCAATATATCAATACCTGAAAAAGAGAGAATACAACTTCCGGAAAACCACTACTTTGTCTCAGACCTTATTGGAGCAAGCGTAATAACCCTTGACGGGGAGGAAATAGGGAAGCTTACAGATGTGCTTCAGACCAAAAGCAATGACGTTTATGTTGTGACAAGAGAAAGCGAAGAAAGACTCATTCCTGCCATAAAAGATGTAATCAAGGAAGTTAACATAAAAGATAAAAAAATAATTATAAATCTCATCGAAGGGCTTTGAAAAATGTTTTTCAAGGTGATTACCATCTTCCCTCAAATGTTTGAGTCATACCTTAAACAGAGTATCCTGAAAAAAGCCATAGATTCAGAAAAAATAAAAATTGATATCATTGACCTTAGAAACTATGCCACGCCTCCGCACAAGGTGACTGATGATTATCCCTATGGCGGAGATTCAGGAATGGTAATGAAGCCTGAACCTTTTTTTAAGTGCTTTGATGATTTGAAATCTATCTGCAAGGAAAAGTTCACAACTGTTTATCTAACCCCTGACGGAACTCTTTTTAATCAGGACACTGCAAAGGAGCTCTCAGAGCTTAAAAATATCATTCTTCTTTGCGGAAGATATAAGGGAGTAGATGAAAGAGTGAGGGAGACGCTGGTTGATAAAGAGATTTCAATCGGAGACTATGTCCTCACCGGAGGCGAACTGCCTGCAATGGTTGTGATTGATGCTGTTTCAAGGATGATTCCCGGTGTTTTAGGCTCAGACTTATCAGCAAAAACAGACTCCTTTTACGAAGGATTGCTCAGCCATCCGGTTTATACAAGACCGCCTGTTTATGAAGGAAAAATAGTGCCAGAGGTCCTGCTCTCAGGAAACCATCTCAAAATCTCACGCTGGCAGAGATACCAGTCTCTGAAAAGAACTTATTTGAGAAGGCCTGAACTTCTTGAAAAAATCACTTTAAGCGAAGAAGATAAAAAATATCTTTCTGAAATAAAAAATAACATCTCTGAATCCAACTGATGTTTTATATTGCCCTTATACACTACCCTGTTTACGACAAAAACCACAACATTATTGGAACCGCAATTACAAGCCTTGATATTCACGATATCGCAAGGGTATGCAAAACCTACGCAGTTAAAAAATTTTTCGTCATCACTCCATTTGAATCACAAAAACTTCTTTGTGAAAAGATTATTAACCACTGGACCGATGGATACGGCGCCCAATACAATCCCTCAAGAAAAGAAGCCTTTGAATCAGTCTCTGTTGTCAATGACCTGGAAACGGCACTAAAGGAAATCAAGGCAGCAGAGGGAAAAGAACCTTTAAAAATTGTAACTGCTGCAAGAAGTTTTGATAAAAGCATATCCTGTCAGGAATTGGGAAAAATTATTTCCACTGGTGAAAAACCTGCAATCCTTCTGTTTGGCACAGGATGGGGGCTTGAAGAAAGCTTTATTAAAGATTCTGACATAATCCTAAAGCCAATCTCTGGCACTAACAGCTATAACCACCTCTCAGCAAGAAGCGCTGTAGCCATAATTCTTGACAGGCTGTTAGGAAAAGACTCCTGAAATATTTTTATGGTCATTATTAAAGACATCTCTTTTAGAATATAGTTTCTGTCTTGTCCGGAATAAATTTTTGTAAAGACTTACAGTAAGTTAGATATAAAATCGCAAAAGAAGGATAACTTAATAGTTGACTTAATATTCTGACTACTTTATATATTTCAGCTTAATAGAAAACAATAGCTAATTGCTAATGACATAAGACTGGAAGTTTAATTTGGAGGTAGAAATGGGTGTATTTCAAGAACTAATGAATGAAGAGATTAAAAATATCAAGTTCCCCGAATTTGGTCCCGGCGATACTGTAAAGGTACATTTTCAGGTTATTGAAGGTGAAAAGGAAAGAACACAGGTATTTGAAGGAACGGTGCTGCAAAGAAAGACTCACGGAATAAACTCAACCTTTACAGTAAGGAAAATTTCCGGTGGTGTTGGCGTTGAAAGGATTTTTCCCCTTTATTCCCCTCTGCTTAAAAAAATAGTGGTTGTCAAAAGAGGAGAAGTAAGAAGGGCAAAAGTCTATTATCTGAGGGGAAAGACCGGGAAAGCAGCAAAGGTAAAGGAAAAAGAATTTAAAAAAGAAAATAGTGTTTGAGTTTGAACAGGAAGTCTATAAAAAAGGTTTCTCCTGCATTGCAGGAGTAGACGAAGCAGGCAGAGGTCCTCTGGCAGGACCTGTAGTTGCTGCTGCTGTTATTCTACCTTCCCATATCCATTCTTCAGAAAAAATTCCTAAAGTTTTTACTGAGGTTGATGATTCAAAAAAACTTTCCGCAGCCAAAAGAAAAAACCTCTATGATAAACTTATTGATTCAGGCATAAAATTCGGGATTGGAATTGTCAGTGAAAAAACTATAGATGAGGTAAACATTTTAAGGGCAACAGTACTTGCAATGGAAAAAGCCATCTCAGAACTAAACCCGAAGCCTGAATATCTTTTAATAGACGGCATAACGCCTCTCAGCCTTTCAATTAAACAGAAACTCATAATAAAAGGAGACAGCAGGAGCTGTTCTATTGCTGCTGCATCAATTTTTGCAAAAGTCACGAGGGACCACATAATGGATGAAATGCATACTTTATATCCACAGTATGGATTCAATAAACACAAAGGATACCCTACAAAAAGCCATTTAAAAAAAATTATTGAGTTGGGACCATGCCCAATACACAGAAGAAGTTTTAAAGGCGTGAAAGATTTTCTTACAACCTCCTGAGATTATATTTTTCCATCCTGTAAATCAATGTTGCTCTTGTTATGCTCAGAAAACTTGCAGTCTTGCTCTGATTCCAGTTGTTCTTCTCAAGGGCTTTTATCAGCAGTTCTTTTTCAATATCCACAAGAGAAATACCCTCTTCAGGAAGTTCACGAATAAAGCTGCCGGTGATTGCAGAACTGAATCTGATTTCTTCAGGCAAATCATCAGGACTTATTACATCACCCTTACGCAATAACAGTGCCCTTTCAATAACATTGCCCAATTCCCTCACATTGCCCTTCCAAATACAATTCTCCATAACTTTTATTGCCTCAGGAGAAAATTTTACATTAGGAGGAGTTTTGAATACCTTAAGAAAATGTTCAATCAGAAGAAAAATGTCATCCCTGCGCTCCCTGAGGGATGGGATTTTCACTGGTATAACGCTCAATCTGTAATACAAATCTTCCCTGAATGCTCCGTCTTCAATCTGTCTTCTCAGGTTCTGATTAGTAGCTGCAATTACTCTGACATCTACCTCAATAGGGTCAACCCCGCCAACCTTATCAATAGTCTTTTCCTGAAGCACCCTTAAAAGCTTTGCCTGAAGCTCCAATTTTAAATCCCCAATCTCATCAAGAAAAATTGTTCCGCCATTAGCGTGTTCAAATTTTCCGGCTTTATCCCCAAGCGCTCCTGTAAATGAGCCTTTTTGATGCCCAAAAAGCTCGCTTTCCATAAGATCCTCTGGTATTGCCGCACAGTTTACTATTACTAAAGGTTTATCATTCCTGCTGCTGTTGCAATGAACCGCCCTTGCAATCAATTCCTTCCCTGTCCCGCTTTCACCAAGGAGCAGGACAGTGGAGTCTGTTTTAGATACTCTCTTTATGAGCTGAAGCACATCAGCCATTTTTGAACTGACACCTATTATATTATCAAACCTGAATTTCTCATTCAGCTCAGATTTAAGCTTCAGGTTTTCTTTTTCGAGACTCTTTATCCGAAGCGCCTTTTCTACTGCAATCTTGAGCTCATCTCTGTTAAACGGTTTTGTAACATAGTCATAAGCACCTGCCTTTAATGCCTCTACAGCCTTTTCAATTGTTCCATAGGCTGTAATCATTATGACCAGTGCATCCTTATTAAGACGTTTCACTTCTCTTAAAACTTCCATTCCATCCAGATCAGACATCTTTAAGTCAGTAACAACTAAATCAAATTCTTCCTTTTTAAATAAATCAATCCCCTCTCTTCCCCCTCTTGCTGAGGCTACTTTGTACCCCTCAGAAGTCAGGTTATGGGATATGACTTTTCTTAAAGATTCATCATCATCAATTAAAAGTATATTATGTTTTTTCATTCTAAAACCTATGGTTTTATTTTGTTCTATTTCCCTTCTGCTCCTTGCGCTCTGTTCATTGGTACCCTGACTCTGAATGAAGCTCCTTTCCCCTCCTCGCTCTCAACAGAAATGTTTCCGCTGTGGTCTTCAATTATTCTTTTAGTAATTGCCAGTCCAAGACCTGTTCCTTCTTCGCGGGTTGTAAAAAAAGGATTAAAAATATGAGTCAGGTTCTCTTTTGGTATTCCGCAGCCTGTATCAGAAATTATTATCTCAACAAGTCTTTGTCTGTCCATATCGCTGCTCTCTGCTTTATCCGTGCCTTTGTCTGAACTATCAGAAGATATAACTTGTGTGCTGATTTTTAAAATTCCTCCATTTTTCATAGACTGAACTGAATTCAAAACAATATTCAATAACGCCTGTTTTAACTGCTCTGCATCTATGAGCATATCCTTTAAATCTTTATCAAGCCCTATCTCAACCCTGATATTCTCTTTCTGCAGACGAAACTCAACCAAATCTTTTACAGAATTCAAAACATCATTAATATTTGAAGGTTTAAATGACGGAACCTTAACTTTAGCAAATGACAAAAAGTTTGAAATTACTTTATTAAGTCTGTTTACTTCCTTAATCATTATTTCAAGAAATTCGTGTTTCTTTTCATTTGGAAGGTAGTCATCCTTTATAATTTCAGCAGCGCCGAGGATTGAACCCAGAGGATTTTTAATCTCATGCGTAAGCCCTGCTGCAAGCTCACCCATTGTGGCAAGCCTGTCAGCCCGTATTAACTGTTGCTCTTTTTCCATGAGTTCAATTGTCTGGTCCTGTAATTTCTTATAAGAAATGCCAAGGTTCTTTGCAGCCTGCTGATACTTAATCCTCTGACTTTTTTCCTTTTCAGCTGCAAATCCTGTCACTATGCCAACTGTCATGAAAATGAGTATTTCCAGATACTGGTCAATTTCATGTGTTGGAAATTCACGCCATTGAAAAAGCACATGAGGTGCAAATAAAAATCCTGCTAAAATAGGTATGGAGATTCCCCCTCTGATTCCAAACCAAAACGAACCCAGGATTATTGGGATGTAATAGAGCCTGCGAAACATATCATGAAACTGTTTGTCTCTGATAGGAGTAAAATAATGCAAGGCAGTAATAACAAAAAGAATGAGAGCAACTGTTAATATTTTTTTCTTATCAAGGTGCTCACTTTTATGTGTATTTTCCATTCCTTCTGGATTTCCCTAATACTTCTTTAATTTAAAGTATATGTAGTTTTCTTAAAAGATTAATTCTTTTGTAATTTATAGTAATTTTGTTTCAATAACTCAACAAATACTCTTATAAATTAATAACCTTGACAATTAAGTATTTAAATTATAATAAAAAAATAATTCAATTAAATAATTCATCATAACAATCATTATCAAATGACCTTAACTCTTTTCAAAAAGGAAATATACATATGAATAATTCAAAAATTTTTCAAAAGCTCGCTCTAATATCAATTCTAATAACACTTATCTTTACTCATTTCAGCTGTTCAAGTCCTGAGAAGAAAAAGAAAAAACACATCGAAAAGGCTTTAATCTTTTTGAAACAAAAAGAGTATAATGCAGCAGTAATTGAATTAAAAAACGCCATCCAGATTGACCCTAAATATGCAAAGGCTTACTATGAGTTGGGCAATGCTTATATGGGAAGAAGAGAATATAAAAAAGCCCTGATTGAATTTCTGAATGCATCCAAGTATGACTCAAGTATAACTGATGCATATCTTCAGAGCGGGCTACTTTACCTGAGTCTGGGAAAAACAGAGGAAGCAATCAAAAGCCTGGAGCAGGTTTTGAAAAAGGATCCCAAGAATAAAAAGACTTTAAATTCCCTGGGGTTAAGTTACGCATCAAAAAATGATTTTGAGAAAGCTGAAGACTTTTTTTTAAAAACCTTGGCAATCGACCCCAATTACGCAAAGACTTACATAAACAGAGGGCATCTGTATCTCAACAGCAAAAAAGTTGATGAGGCAGAAAAATTTTATAAAAAAGCCCGCGAACTGGACCCCAAGGATTTTGAAGGAATTTTAAGCCTTGCAAACTTGTATGTTCAGAAACAGGATTTTAAATCTGCTGAAGAAACCTTTAAACAAGCTATAGTTTTAAATCCTAAACATTATGATACACATTTCCTGTTAGGAATTCTTTATATGGATCAAAAAAGGTTTGATGAAGCAAGAAAAGAAGGAGAGATTCTGAATCAAATCAATTTTAAACTGGCTGGAGGAAACTATCTTAAAGGTACCGCAAGTTTAAGGGTGGGTAACATTGGTGATGCTTTTTTAAACCTGCAGGAAGCCGTGACAAAAGGACCTGGCTTTCCTGAAGCTCATTTTAACTTTGCCTTAGCCCACGCTTCCAAAGGAAATATCCAACAGGCAATAAGCGAATTACAGATGGCTACTAAGCTTAAGCCAAATTATCCGGAAGCCCGTCTTTATCTGGGAATCTTTAATTTTCGCCAGGGCTGGAATGATGATGCAGTAAGAGAATTTGAGAAAATTATAGAACTTGTTCCTGAAAATCCGGTTGCCCATAATACATTAGGGCAGGCTTATATGCTTGTAAAAAGGTATGATGATGCACAGCGTGAATTTGATAAAGCAATAGAGATTGACCCGAATTTTGCATCTTCATATACCAATATGGGAAAATACTACAATGCATTGGGTAAAAGCGCACAGGCTATAGAAGAATATCAAAAAGCTCTTGATAAAAACCCAAAAATAATGGATGCAAGAGTTGGTATTATTGTCAATCACATAACAAACAAGAATTTTGACAAAGCCATAAAAGAATGTAAGAATGGGTTAAAAGTAGAAAAGGACAATCCCTTTTTATTAAACCTGCTCGGTTCTGGATACCTTGCAAAGAATGATGTAAAAAATGCAAAGGCGCAGTTCCAGAGGGCTATAGAAATAAGCCCAAAGTTTGTCTCTCCTTATATCAATCTCGGAACTCTTTATATGAGAGAGAATGATTTTGAAAATGCGAAAAAGAAGTTTAATGAAGCTCTGCAGATTGATCCTAAAAATATAACTGCAATTCAGCGCCTGGCTTCAATATCAATTAAAAGCGGCAAGGTGGATGAAGGTATAGGTATATTAGAAAAGGCTGTAAAAGAAAACCCGAAATCAATCCCATTATTATTAAGCATAGCAGATATATACTTTCTTACAGGGAAGCCTGATGATGCAATGAAATATGCAAAAATGATTAACAATGTTAACCCAAAAGGGGCTTTAGGCCATGATCTCATGGGAAGGGCATATGGGGTAAAATTAAATTTTGATAATGCAATAAAAGAATTTAGCAAAGTAGTAGAAATTCAGCCAAAAAATCCTATAGGCTATTTCCATATAGGAGTTGCTTATGGGGCTAAAGGAAACTTTAAGGAAGCAATCTCTCAGTATGACAAAGCACTGACCCTGCAACCCAATGCCTCTGAAATAATGATTAAAAAGATAGAAACTCTTCTAAGATTAAAAGAAATTGACAATGCCATAACTGAAACAAAAAAACTCATAACCCTGGCTCCATCGTCTCCTTTAGGGTATAATCTTTTGGGAGAGATCTACTTAGGAGGCAAGCAGTCTTACAAAGAAGCTTTAGAAAATTTTAATAAAGCATTAAAAATTGATCCACGTTTTACGCCAGCTGTAATTAATTTGGGAAATATTTATAGAATACAGAAAAATGCTCAGCAGGCTATAGCTCAATTCAAAAAAGCAGCAGAGATAAATCCAAAGAATTTTTCTCCCTATTTCAACTTAGGAATGATATACCAAGCTGAGAAAAAGAATAAATTAGCAATTGAGAATTATGAAAAGGCACTATCAATAATTCCAGAATCAGTTCCTGCACAGAATAATCTTGCCTGGCTCTATGCTGAACAATCAATAAAACTGGATGATGCCTTAAAGCTTGCTCAAAAGGCAAAAACAGCAGTACCTATAAATGGTGGCATTACAGACACGCTTGGATGGGTTTATTACAAAAAAGGACTTTACAAAGAAGCGAGGAATACGCTTGAAGAAGCCATAAAGCTCTCTCCTGATGAACCCACCATTCACCATCATCTCGGATTGACATACTATAAAGAAAAAAGGACAGCTGATGCCAAGAAGGAGTTCCAGAAAGCTCTTTCAATATCCCAGAATTTCCCTGAAGCACAGGAAGCCAAAAAACTTTTGGATGAAATAAAATAACAGACAAAACAACTACACTCTAAGATTTTTAAGGCAGATTTACCCCGGTAGTATTTAATTAAGGGTAAATTTTATTGCCTAAGAAACTCTTTTCTTTATAACAATTCCAGCCAGAATTCCTATTCCCAAAAGAGCAAAGGTTGACGGCTCAGGGACTGGGAGAGTGGAGAAGACAGAATCCTGGTTGTTTGAACACCTATAGTATAACCCCCTTTACCTGTCTCATAATAATTTGGGTCATAGTTGAAAAGCAAAGAATTATTTTCAGGTAAAGAACTTGAAGGAACAAATCCGTTATAAAGGTATTGTGTTCCTCTTATAATTGAATCTGATGGAAGGTCTCCTGCCTTAACACCTATTGTAATTCCATTAAGGTCTTTTGGGTGAACATGCTTTGGATCTTTAATTCCTGAAAGATTCAGGTAGTTAGACTGTATGTTGTTTGTCCATTCATATAATATCAGCTGAAAAGTATTTGAACAAAAATATTAATTTAAATAGTTTTAGATAGTCAATAGAGGAAGGTTTTTTTGATAAGGAAACAATATCTTAATAAGGGAATACAAAAATCAATCTAATTCTATATTATATTTTTTAATAAGGTCATATAGAGTACCTCTGCTTATTCCTAATTCTTTTGCGGCCCTTACAATAAAACCTTTATTTCTTTCAAGGGATCCTTTTAAAAATTTTATTTCCATTTCTTCAATGCTTTGTTTTAAAGATTTAATGTTGGAAGAATTTTCCAAAGAGATCTTTTCTTCCAACTTGAGGTCATCAGGATTTATTAAACTCTTCTGTGACATTATTACGCCTCTTTTAATAACATTTTCAAGCTCTCTTGCATTTCCGGGCCAAGGATAATTTTTAAGTATTATTTCAGCTTCCCTGCTTATAAATTTTTGAGCTAACTTATTCTCTTCACAAAACTTTTTAACAAAATACTTTGCTATTAATATTATGTCTTTCCCTCGCTCTCTCAAAAGGGGAAGAGTAGCAGCAACTACATTTAATCTATAATACAAATCTTCCCTAAAACTCTTTTTTTCAATCTCAGTTTTCAAATCTCTATTTGTTGCAGTAATTATTCTTACATCAAGTTTGATTTTTTTATTTCCGCCTACTCTCTCTATCTCTTTTTCCTGCAAAAACCGCATCAGCTTTACCTGAAGAAGTAAAGGCAACTCTCCAATTTCATCTAGAAATAATGTCCCACCCTCAGCCATTTCAAATTTCCCTTTTTTCTGAGCATAAGCACCGGTAAAAGCACCTTTTTCAAATCCGAATAATTCACTTTCTAGTAGGTTTTCAGGAATCGCGGTACAGTTTATAACAATAAATGGTTTTTCTTTTCTAAGACTGTTATCATGGATAGATTTGGCAACTAATTCCTTACCTGTTCCACTTTCTCCTAAAATCAAGACTGTCGCATCAGTTTTTGAAACATTGTCTATAAATTTAAAGACTTCTATCATCTGTGGACAACATCCAATGATTTCCCCAAATCTGTTTTCTGATAACTCCTTTACTAACTCTTTTATGTTTTTATCCTCCAAATCATAAATATTTAATGCTCTTTTAACAATCAGCTTTAGTTCGCCTATGTTTATTGGCTTTAAATAATAATCGTGCGCACCCATTCTTATGGCTTTAAGAGCATTTTTCTCATCTTCATTTCCAGTAACCACTATAACTTTAGTTTGAGGACTAATAGTTATTATCTCATTAAGAATAGTTAATCCCTCTGTCCCCATCTCATCAAAAGGAGATAATCCTAAATCTAATATGACTATCTGAGGATTCTCATTTTTAAAAATATCAACAGAACTCTCTTTATCTTCTGCCATGAAAACCTTATACTCATCAGAAAAAGCCCATTTTAACTGCTTTTTCGCATTAGAATCATCTTCAACGATTAAAATTTTCTGCTTTTTCATTTTTGAACTATCACCTCTTAATTAAAATGGTAGATTTATGATAAATTTGGTTCCAAATCCCTCAACGCTTTTTACATCCAAACTGCCTTTATGAGCATTGATTATAGTTTTACATTGATAAAGACCTATACCTAACCCATCTTTTTTCGTAGTTTTAAATGGTTTAAAAATATATTTTTCAAGAAAATCTTTAGAAATTCCACATCCATTATCGCTAATTTCAACAGAATATTCTCCCTCTTTTTTTTCAAGAAATACCTTAATTTCACCCTCACCTTTTGGAAAAGATTGTAACGAATTTAAAAAAATATTTAAAAAAACTTTCTTTAGGGCTTTTAAATCACCTTTTATGCTATATTCTTTTTTTTCATCACCATAAATTTTAGTTAACTTTAATTTAGGATTTTTTTCAAGTTTTAATTCTTCAAAAGTCTCTTCAATTATATTCTTAATATTTACATTCTCAAATTTATATTCTAAATCTTTAGGACTTGATGAAAGTTTTATAATAAGATTATTCATTTTCCCAACAGTATCTGAAATTGTCCACAAAACATCTTTTTGAAATTCAGGATTCTCAAAATGAGTTTTTGAATTCTGAACTATTAGAGAAAGAGTTGACACCAAATTCTTCAAATCATGGATAATAAAAGACGATATTTTACTCAGAGATTCCATCTGCTGAGAAGCAATAAGTTTCTCTGACAATTTTGTGTTTAAAATGATACTTGCAGCTTGATTACCAAAAGTCCTTAGCAATTCAAAATCCTCTTCTGTAAAACGCTCTCCGGTTATTTCCTGCCCTAATGTTAAAAATCCAATCAAGGTATTTTTGGCTATTAAAGGAACAATTAGCTTAGCTTTCATTAAATCAAATAGATACTTATTTTCCTCATATATAAATTTTTCCTTTTCCCCAATAGCTGATAAATCCAAAATATCTTCTTTTTCCTTCAGATATCTCAATAGGCTATTCCCTTTATTTATTTCATTGTTTATTTTTTCTGGAAGGTTTAGAGTGCTAACAACGTAAAACTGTTCTCTCTCTTCATCTAATAACCATATTGAAATCCTTAAAACCCACATAGTATTAGATATCACTTCAAGCATTTTAGGCAACATCTCAGATAGATTCAAATCATAGCTTATCTTTTCTGTAAACTCTGTCCATACATAGCGGTAATCATATTTGTTAGCAAAAAAATTCTTGTTTACAAAAATTTGTATTTTCCTTCTGGTTCTTTCAGACAGTACCAAAGCTCCAAAAAATGCCATTGCAATAAAAATTGCAACAGGCCTTAAAAACAGCTTAATATCTTCACCAAAAAATCTTGTAAGCTCAATCACTGTACCGGTAAAAAGGAGGTAAGTCCCTACTGCCAAAATAGATATTGATCTGTATATTATTTGGCGGGAAATAAATACATTTACATCTAAAAGACGATGCCTTATTATAGAAAAAAACAGCACAAGATTAACCATTAAAATTATAAATGATCCTCCTATCATTAACTTCACCCTCATAAATGAATAGAGCAATGTTTCACTAATGCTATAAATAAAAAAGCAAAACCCTATTATTATTCCTACTACAGCATACTTGATTTGCCATTTTTCAATTCCTTTTGATTGGCGGAATGTATTTTCAAAATTCACAATTATTAAAATTATTGAAAGAAGTAGAACTATATTAAAATAATACCCGGCTTTCCCTATAGATATTATTATATCACCCATTCTTATAGAAATACTCTTTACTGCTAAATCAGAAAATAAAACTGAAATGATAAATACCAAACATATAAAAGATATAACGCTTAAATAAGTTCTCCATTTAACAATAAGTTCCAGAGCATCTCTTCTCGCAAAGACTATACTAAAAAAAGTCCAGGTCGGCGGAATTAAGGCAATACCAACCAAAGAAATTTTTATCCAAAAAATTCCTCCTCCTCTATCTAAAGAGTAAAAAAACATAAAATTACCAAATTCAATAATAGCAAAGCTCAGTAGAGCTGCAGCAAAAGAAATATTTTGAATTTTTTTTGGATTTTTTGAGAAAACATAAACTCCTACTAAAATAGAAGATAAAAAACTTAAAGAAGAGGGTAAAATTAAAAGGTTCATAATGACTACATTAAAGGATTTCTAATATTATTTAGGAAGATAGTTTTTTATAAGCTGAGAAACTTCTTTTGCAAAATCTAGAGCCTTCGCTTTGTCTTCTTCATTTTTTCCTACTCTGAGAGGAATTGATACTCTAATAAATCCGCTTTCAACATATCCATGAAATATTCCTGTAAATACCATATTGAGAATTTGGTCAAATCTGCTTGCCATCTGCTTTCTACCTGAACCAAACCACCAATATAGAACCATTTCTTTAACACCTTCTTTTTCAACATAAAAATAATTTATTTTATGCTCTAATCCACTTATCGAAATCTTTCTGGTTTCATATCTTCCACCATAATCATACAAATTCCAACCTTGTGATTTATAGCATACCTGAGGGTCATGGGCTCCCCATCTATCATTCTGATGGTATACAATACAGAGCCATACAGCATCTTTGTTTCCGTTTTCATATTTTCTAAATACCAAAAATGAAGGTTCAAGAGCTGTCTTAGCAGATGAATCTACTTTGATATCTTCTGTAGCAATCCATTCACCTACTTTTCTTGAAAACATTTGTAAAATTTTTACCGTTTCTAAACTACTTTTGGGTTTATAAAGAAATAGTATATAAAAATTAGCAAGTAAAATGAGTACAATAGGAATTATATATTTTATTCTGTCTTTTTGCATTTCAATAAGTGGCGAAACCAAACAAGCCCTAAAAGAGCTACTAAAAAAACTAAAAGCCCTGATAGAGTATGGATAAATCCTTTTGTGACGTTTATTCCATTACTTGTCATTATACCAGTAAATAAAATTCTAACTAAATTACCTAATACTGCTAAGGGAATTGCTGAAATTACCAGAACTATTTTTTTAAAAGCAGAACTCTCAGTAAAATATGCAAAAATTATCCCCAAGGCAAGTAGTGATAAGATAGACCTGATACCACTGCATGGATCTGCAACTTCAATAGATCCAGTTGAAAAATTAAGAATTACTCCTTCTCTGAAAACAGGAATCCCTAATAAATAAATTATGTTAGCTGAAAGATAAGCTGAAAATAATTTTAACATGTTACTAATACGGTTAAGGAAAAAGATTCCTAAAAATGGTACCATGAAAAAAAGATAAGCTATTGGAAACAGTAATTCCTTCGCAATATCTTTGCCATAATATGTTAAAATAATTCCATATATTATTAAAATAAATGAATAGGAAGATGTCAAATTTACTTGAGCTCTGATACTAATAATTTGTATAATTATTGCAATAAAAATAATTGTAATGCCAAGGATAGAGCCATCTCTTCCCTTAATTTTTGATATTGTATCTTTTTTTAACCACCCAATATATATTGATATTAAAGGAATTAAAGGTCCATGGGAATAATTTGGATCATTTAACCATTTTGAACCTAACCAGATAAAATTTTTATAGTATAACAGAATCAATGAAACAATAGTTATAGCTAATAATATTATTTTATTTACATTTTTAGTCATTTTAATTTCTTTTTTTTATGGATTTAGCCGGTATACCTCCTGCTATTGTATAAGGAGGTATATCCTTTGTTACAACTGATCCAGCAGCAATTATAGAACCATCTCCAATGGTCACACCTGCTACGATAATACAATTTGCTCCGAGCCAAACATCATTTCCTATTACTATATCTTTTTCAATAAACGGTTGGGTATTCATAGGCATTCCTAAGTTAGTGCTGTGATTAGAGGAGAAAATTTTAGTCCCGGGACCCATTAATAAATTATCTCCAAGAATTATTTTTGAATTAGAACTTGCCCAGATACAGCAATTATGGTTTATATGAGAATTTTCCCCAAGGTAAATATTCTCACCACATCTAAGAGAAGCTGTTGGATGAATCCTTGGATTTCCCTTTATATGCATCTTTGATAAAGGTGCTACATGGTCATGGACAAAATAAGCCAACCTTGCAAATAATCCTTTAAATAAAGAAGGGGCAAAAAGAAATTTTAGCACTTCCATCACATCTTTAAATTCAGGTTTATTCCTTGGTTTTGTTAAGGATTTTTCACTCATAGTCATATAAGTATAGCTAATTTGCCTTGCTCCTAATATATTATTTAGGTTTCCATAGTTTTGATACATAAATTAATTATCATAACTATTATAACCTTTTTCCCTTTTATTGCTTTTATACCATTGAATCGTGCGAGTTAACCCTTCTTCCGAAGAGTATATCTGTCGGAACCCAGCATTTCTAACTTTATTAGCATTATGTTGTGTTGTCTTATTCATCTTTGAAATAGCTGCAGTTATTGGAAAATCTATTTTTAAAACTTTTAATAAAAATTCAAAAGGTACCATAGCGTTTAAAATAGGATTAACAGGCAGAGAATACTTTGGAACTGGTCTTCCCAATAGCTTATAAATCAGATTAGTAAATTCTTTAAAAGATATACTTGGTTCGTCAGCATAATTATAAATTTCTACTCCATCAAATCCCTTATTAATTAAAAACAATGTAACATCTATCATATTTTCAATATAAGCAGTTGATTTAACATTATCACCCATGCCTATTGGAAAAAACAGATGTCTGGCTATTTGACGGATTAATCTATATACATTTCCTTTATTTTTAGGTCCAAAAACCACCGTTGGCCTTATAATTAGTGCACATCTTCCTGTTTTTTCAGAAACCCATTTTTTTATTAGTTTTTCTGCTTCAAGTTTTGTACTGCCATATATTGTATTGGGTTTTGGTATAGTGTTTTCATCAGTAGGAATATTCTGGTCACCATAGACAGCAACAGAACTGAAAAAAACAATTTTGTTAATGCCGGTTTCACTCATAGCCTTTAAAATATTTTCTGTTCCAACGACATTAACTTGATAGAATTCGTCTTCAGAAATACCAAAAAACCGGTGTTTTGCAGCAAGATGTATGATTAAATCATTTCCTTTTATTGTTTGTAGGACTGTTGAGTAATCAAGAATATTTCCTTGTATGTAGTTAAATGTATCAAATTCTTTACTGAAATTTGTTTTTTCCTTGATATCTAATATTCGCACATTCCAACCATTTTTATATATTTTTTTGCATAAAAAATCTCCTATAAATCCTCCTCCACCTGTGACTAACGTTTTCATTAAAATTCCCATTTTATTAATAATTTTTATAGACTGATTCTATTTTGGTTTTTAAAAAGATAACAATATTTATCTTGTTGTTTCTGCAATTTCCCATACTGAATGGCGTTTACCTCTGAAATAATTTAAAACCCCGATTAAAGCTGCTGTGTTAATTAGACAAAAGTAGAATGGAACAGAAAATAATCTGCCTGATTTATTTCTTAAAAAAAATCCTACTAAACTGATAAAATAGAAAAACAACTGTAAATATAAAGTAATTTTAGAAAATAGTGAATTTAGAAAAAAGTTAGATAATAAAATTACAATTAAAAAGAAAGGTACAAACCATCTAATAAGCTTATGAGAAATAAAACAGAATCCCCACATACCTTTAAGCATGTGATATTTTTTCCAATAACGAAGGAAAGCTGTAAGCCCTCTTGTTACAATTCGAGATCTTCTGTCAAACTCCTCTTTGGGCGATGATGTTGCTTTCTCATAAGCTATTGCTTCAGGTTCAAATACTATTTTATACCCTCTGTCGGCTATTTGAATTGGGTGTGCTAAATCATTTGCAACATCTAAGTCTAGATTAAAAAATAAATTTTTTCTTATTGCATAAATTGAGCCATTTGCAGCCACTATCGAACCATATTTGCTTTCAAGCTTCTTTATCATTGACTCATAACGGAAATACAAGCCTTCACCTTTACCAACTGATGTTTTTTTATCTATATATTTCAAGCTCCCTACCACACAGCCTACTTTTTCGTCAGTAAAATTTCTAACCAACTTTTTAACAGCATCTTCCTTATAAATGCAGTTAGCATCTGTAAAAATTATAATTTTTCCTTCACATCTTGATATAAATTCATTGATTATAGAATTTTTTCCCTTTCTTATTGTAGATTTATAAAAAGCTACTCTCTTATCTGAAAAATCTCTTACTCTTCTTTCTGTTGCATCATCTGAACCATCTGATGCAACAACTATTTTCAATTTTTCTTTTGGGTAGTCTAAAGCAAGGCAATTTTCAATTTTGTTCTTAATCACTTTTTCTTCATTGTAAGCTGGAATAAATAATATTATACTTAAAATAAATTCTTGTTTTGTTAAAGAACTATCTTTTGATGTTAAAACCATAAGAACAAGTGGATATCCAACATATACATAGAATACTAAAAATACTAAAAACCAAAAAATATACTCAAGCACTATCATCTATTTCTTTTTTTAAGTTAGATTATTATATCAGAAAAATTTGGCAAATAACTCTGTATCCCAAGATTCAATGAAAAAAATATTTGATGTAAAAAGTAGAAATAACTTCACAGTTTATTGTTTTTAGTTTAATCCAATTACAGATTTAATTATTAGTTTTATCTTTCTTAAAACATTTTTAAAAGAACGTATTCCAAAGTGTCCGTGCGCTGCACTCATTCTTGCTTGTAGTACCATCCCTTTCAGCCTTTTTCTTAAAATTTCTTTTTTGTCAACACCTGGAATTTCCATCTGGACCGTCCATGGATTTTTGACTTGAAGCTCACTTCTGAAAATTTTGTGTTTAATTGCAATATCATATAGCTTTGAGCCAGGATAAGGGGATGCAATCTGCCATGATATATAATCAAGAAGTCCTTCTTTATACCAAATTTTGGCAGTTCTTAGTGTATTTTCTACTTCTTCGCTCGTTTCAATCCGTAAGAGACCATCTTCTTCCCACAACTGGTACATCATGAAGAATCCATATATCTTGATACTATATTTTTTAAGAGCTTTAAGTATATCATACATCTTTGGAACAGTTGTATATTTCCCTATACCATCAAGGACTCTTTGGTTAATGCTTTCAATACCTAAATGAACAAGCCAGAAATTTGCTAAAGATATTGCTTTTGCAAGATTGTCATCAATGTTGTGAAGAAAAAGATTGCACTGGAAAAAAAGATCATTGCGTTTAATTTTTTCTAATTCATTCATTAAACTTAAACACCACTTATAATCTGCATTCAATTCATCAGATCTGATATAAATTTCCCTTATCCCTCTGTTATAAAGCATTTCTATTTCTTCAACTATTTTTTGGGGTGACCTGAGTCTTACCCTTGGATAACCTGACCTCCAAACAGGGTTTGAACAGAATACGCAATTCCATGGGCAACCCCTTGAAGCAAGTATTGCTGTACTTGGAGATTTTTTTCTGTAAAGGTTACCTCTATATTTTGAAAAATCAACAAGCCCCCAATCAGGGAAAGAAATATCATCAAGGTTTTTAACGAAATCTCTCTTCTCTGAAAAAACAATTTCTCCATTATTTTTAAATGCTATGCCTGGAATAGAGAACCTATCTTCTTTCCTTTTTGCAAATGCTTCAAGGAACGAAGTGAATGTTATTTCTCCTTCTCCAACAGCACAGAAATCTGCAGGAGAATCCCTTAAGACTTCTTCATAATTCAAAGTAGGATGTACTCCGCCACATAAAATTGGCAGATTAGGCATTTCTCTTTTTAGGGCTCTTATAGTTTTAAATGCTCCTTCTCGTAGAAGCGAGACAAATGATAAACCATAAAGATCAGGATTTATTTCTTTTATTCTTTTTATGTGGCCTTCCAAATCGCAAAATCCTTCCAAATAGTAAAACTCAAAAATGTCAGGAAGAATTCCTTTTGAGATAAGTTTTTTTGCATAACCAACGAGATATAAAATCCCCAAATTAGGGTATGCTAAATCATATCCACCTGCTATCTGTGGTGGATCTGCAAGTAAGATCTTGAATTTAGAAGCTCCCATAGATTCACCTCTTTTTATTTCTTTACTTATAGCTCATAAATTCTCTCTGTTTCCTTAACCATTCGTTCTGCTGTATAATTTTCCAAAACCCTTTTTCTTCCTTTTTCCCCAAAACTATTTCGTAAGTTATCATCTTTTAAAAGCGTAAGGATTTTATCCGCTAACTGGATTGGGTCATTAGGAGGCACTATAAATCCCGTTACACCATCCTCAACAACCTCAGAGTTTCCTCCTGCATCTGTTACAACACAGGATTTTTTTGCAGCCATTGCCTCCAGAATGGCTATGGAAAACCCCTCTCTCAATGAGGACAGAACAAAGATATCCATAAACTGCAATAGTTCCGGAATATCAGTTCGAACCCCAGAAAAGATAACCTTTTCTTTAATTTCAAGCTTCTTTGCTAAGTTTTCAAGTTCATTCCTCAGAGGCCCATTCCCTACGATGAGAAAAGCAACATCCTTGTATTGATCTGATAGAATTTTTGCAGCTTCAATAAAATACCTTTGGCCCTTTTGAAGAGTAAGGTTTCCCACATTTCCTACGATTTTAGATCCCTCTTCTATAAAAAATTCCTTATAAAATCTTCCCTTGTTAATCTCTTTCGCTAAATATAAATCTGGATCAATTCCATTGTAAATAGTTATATATCTCCCTCTGCCAAAAATCCCCTTTTTCTGATTAGATACTCTTACCCTCTCGCATACTGAAATAATCTTTTTGTTAAGCAAGCCCAGTATGTTGCTGATGACAGAAAAAAGAAGCCCTTTTTTATAAAACTGATTCTGCACTGTATGGTCTGTCCTTATTCTATTCTTTACCCCAGAAAGAAGGGCAGCCACTATAAACCAGTTATTCACGACGAAATTGTGGGAATGAATTATATCTATCTTTTCCCTTTTTATAAATTTTATAAGTTTTATCAAAAAGAGAAGAGGAAAGATTTTTTGTTTATTAAACATAAAAGTTTTAACATTAAATTTTTTTATTTCCTCCTCTAACTCTCCTCCACTTGTCAGAGAACAGATAATCGGTTCAAACCTGCTCCTATCATGGTAGCGGGCATAGTAAGACACTATCTTCTCTGCACCTCCCATTTTAAAGGAGTATACGCCATGCAATACCTTTCTCTTTGATAACTTATTTTTTCCCAATTTTTAGCTTATCTCTCCTCTCAGAAGATCTTCGTAAATCCTCATATAGTCTGAAACCATTCTTGAAATTGAAAAGTTTTCTAAAACCGATTTCTTTGCCATTTCACCAAGCTTTCTTGCCATGCACTTGTCTTCAAGCAGAAAAATAACTTTCTCAGCAAGTGTCTGCCAGTTTCCCGGAGGCACAAGGAAACCATTAACACCGTCTTTTATCAACTTAGGGTTGCCACCAACATCTGAAGCAATAATAGGCCTTCCAGAAGCCATTGCTTCAAGCAGAGCTATAGAAGTCCCCTCAGATCTTGATGGAAGAAGATAGATATCTAAAATTGATAGAATCTCCGCCACATCACCTCTAAGACCTAAAAAAATAATATAACTTTCTAAATTCAACTCCTTTATCAGTTCCTGAAGCTCTTCTCTGTACTGAATATCTTTAGGTCTTATAGCGTCCCCTAATATTAGGAGCTTTCCATCTTTGTATATACTGAAAATTTTTTGAGCTGCTTTTATGAGAAGATCATATCCCTTTACTGGTTTTATGTTTCCAACAGCTCCTATCAATGGAAAAGCAGACAGCAAATTAAGTTCTCTCTTTTTTGAAGAAGAACGGTTATTATTATCAAATTTTTTGATATCTATCCCATTGTAAACCGTTAAGACCTTCTTTCCTTTAATTACTTTACAAAACTCATCTTTCAAAAAATCTGAAACTGCTATTATCCTATCTCCAAATCTTGCTAAAAACCTGTAGGCAAATCTTCTTTTCCTAGATCTTAAACAATCCATTCCGTGAATAGTCATAATAATTTTACACCTTGTCAATTTCGCAGTTATAAAACCATAAAAATTATTAACGAAAAGATGAGAATGGATTATGTTGATTTTTTCTCGTTTCACAAGTTTCATTAATGCTCTGATGTAATGAAAAATATTTTTATCTTTTTTGCTTATAATCTCACAAGGCACCTCTCTCAATTCCTTTTCAAATCTACCTCCTTCTCTTGAACAGATATAAACATCAACTCCCCTCTTTCTTAGTTCTTGGGAGAGGTCTTTAACAACCGTTTCTGCTCCTCCCAAATGAAGATTCCCTATCATCTGAAGAACTCTCAAACTTTCCCCTTTAAAAAATTATTTTTCCTCTACAAACTTCATCTTTATGAGGAGAGAACTTACTTTAAAAATCCCTTTCGGCTTTTTTCTGAACCTGATCCCATTCCATCCTTTTTTAAGCCATGATTTATCGATAGGAATCGGTTCAAATGTATAATCCTTCCAGTTGAAATCTTTGCCTCTTCCTTCTGGCAGAGGAATTGGACCTTTCCCGTTTATAAAGAATTCTCCTTCGTTAAGGTTATCTGCATCAAACAATGTCAATATTATAAAAGCCCTTCTCGTTTTTCCTGGATCAATATCTACAAAAACAGCAGTTCCTTTTTCACTAAGTCCATCACTTTTGGTAAAATCTAAATCTCCAGAAAGTCCTGAAAAATCCTTTTCCTCTTCATGGATCTTTGGAAAAAGATCTGATTTATATTCGAGTTGTAAAGTGATTTTTGTTACCTTAAAGATTCCGCCTTTATTCTTGATAAATTTTATCTCATTTTCACCATTTTTAAGCCAATTTTTTCCAATCGCAATTGAGTCAAACTCAAAATCCTTCCAGTTAAAACTTTTTCCTTTTCCCCACGGTAGGTCTAATGGTCCATTTCCATTTATGAATATCTTCCCTTCAGATGGATTATCCGCATCAAAAAGAGATAAAAGAATAAAAGCCTTTTCTGCTTTTTTTAGATCAACGTCTATCGGGATATTCATTTGCCCTTCATCAGGACCTGCTTTTTTAGTAAAATCCAGAAGACCAAAGCCATGAAACTCTATCTTTTTATTTTCTAACAGAAGTTTTACATCTTTTTTTAATAAGATATCACCTTCTCTTGCTTTAAAAACAATCTCTTTTACTATTGTTCCATCTCGTGTTTTATACTCTTCAGAAAGTAATATATTCTTAGAAGAGATATTAGGATTAACAATTACTAAACCATTAGTAAATTTTCTAAAGACCGCTCCATCTTGTTGATAATAATTGCCATTAGGTTTTCCTAAGTCGAGTTCATAAAATGGATACCAAATCATCCCTTTAAAATTGTATCCTTTCATATAAGAAAAATATGCATTATCACCCTCTTTTACCAAGAGATAAGAACAGTAAAGTCTCAAAGCATCGGCCTCTTTTTTCCCAATGGCAACAGGAATAGAAATTTTATTTCTCTTGTTAATTACACTGATTATGTCTATTCCCTCCTTAAAGTCCTTAAAATAGAAATTGCCATTGTTAAGCCAATTCTCATCCATTGCTCCATCACATGTCGCAAGGTATTTAAGACTATTTTCAGTATCATATCCACGAACCTGATTGAAAACTAAAATCCTTTTACCTATTGCCTCCTTTATAGCCTTCAGAAAATCTACAGAAATCTTCCACCATTTTTCCTTATTCATACCGATAGGGGTAGCGGATGAAAATTCACGGAAATCAGAGCCATAGGGATAATTTACCCATACATTATCCAAAAAGATTCCATCATAACCATTACTTACAAGCTCTGCCGCCAGTTTACTATAAAATTCTTGAAACCCTTTATTTTCTATATCAAGACCAAACCTTTCTTCTTTTTTATTAAGATACACCCTTACCCTCCTGCCATTTTCATCATGAAAAAACCAATTTTCATGAGAACTTATTTCCTTCCATTCTTTATACATCCTAAAGCCCTTACTGTTTTTATTCATATTTTGCTTATAAATCTTTTCCATATTGGAGACATCAAAAGGACTCATATAGGCAAGGATTATAAGATTTTTTTTATTATCTTTAAGAATGGCCGGAGGGTTTGGGTACCAATATGAATCTAGGATAACTAGATCAAGTTTTTTTGCCATTTCTTTGAATTGCTCATCAGAATATTTGCCAAAGCAGTAGCCAAAAAATCTTGCAAATTTAGGGTCTGCAGAATAACTCGGCAATCTCAATAAACAAAAGCAAATAAAGATAACATAGATTATAACCCTCTTATTATTCATAAATCGCCCATCTTCCTAAAAAAACAGAGCCTCTTTTTTTGAAAACTAACAACTTATAATTTTATAAAAGAAATTTATTCTTCATAGTGTTAGCTTTTTGAAAAAATCAATATATGGTTTTGCTCCATTATAAATTTATTTTAGCTTCCCCAGAAGTAAACGTCAAAGGCTTCTGAATATAAACATCATACAGCTTCGATAGTCAATTTTTGTGAGAAAATGAGACGCAACAAAGTAGGTAATACGTCACTTTAATATATAATATTTTCATAGAAAATATTATAAAGTTTTTCAATATTTTTATTAAAGTCAAATTTATCCTCAACTGTTTTCCGAGCATTAAAAATTATTTCCTTTCTTGCAACCGTATTGCAACTTAAATATTTAATAGCTTCAATTATTTCTTGAGGAGATTTCTCGTTAACTAAAATTCCATTTGTTTTGTCAACTATTAGCTCATTTTCAACTACTGATAACCTAGTTGTTATCACTGGCAGACCTGTAGCCATTGCCTCAATTAAAACATTTGGTATGCCAAACTGATATTTCCTGATAGCAGGTAGCACAAATATATTTGAGTTTCTATAATACTCAATTACCTCATCATATGGAAGAGCTCCAGTGATTATTACATTATCTTCTAAACCGTATTTTTTGATTTTATCTTTTATTTGATTCATCAAAGACCCTTGCCCAATAATAATCGTTTGGAAATTATTATTACACTGCTTTAATAAGCGACATGCTTCAATTAGATAAATGTGACCTTTTAACTTTTCAATCCTCCCAACAGAAAGAATCTTTAAGTTGCTAAAGTCTCTTTTTTCTATAAATTGAAATATATCTAATTTAATCCCATGATAACTTAAAAATATATCTTTATTTACAGTTTCACGGAAGCACTTGCTAAGATACTTTACATTTTCTCCGGTGCAGGTTATCATAAAGCTAGATCCTTTTATCTTTTCCCCGAGCATTGTAGTATCTGCATAAATATCAGTCGCATGTCCTGCAAAACTATATGGAATTTTAGTAAGTATCTTGATAATATATGCTGTTAATGTTGGATAAGTTGCATGCATTGCATGAATATGAGTGATATTTTCTTTTTTTATTTTGTATGCGTAATAAACACTTTTAGGGAATAGAATCAGATTTTTTATAAAAGTAATCCACCCCCCTTTTACGCTATTTTTGATAACAGATATTAGTGCTTGAAAATATTTTTTGGGGTTGGTCAAAATAAAATATATGTTGCTCATAACAACTCTCATAGAAAATAGATATCCACATCTGATAACTTGGATTTTTTGTTCAATCTCCAATGCATCAGACTGAATTTTTTCCCATTTCTTATTCTTAAGTGAAAAAATTATAATGGGCATACCTTTCTTCATTAATCCATTAATTTCTCTTGATAAATAGGTTTCAGAAATTGATGGGAATCTTGAAAATATAAAAGCAATTTTTTTATCTAAGCTCATGTTGTCTTTTTGTATTTGACTATTCTTTTGTTTCAAAATCATTTTTTTCATTAATAGAAAAAATGTTCCTATTACTTTAATATGACAAATCAAGAAAACAATCAGTTGTCAATAAATTCCAAGATTTTTATCAATGTTTTAAAACCTAATTCTGAATTTGAAAAATATTGTTGGAAAATATCCTCCTCATACTTTAGCCTTTACCATCTCATATCTCAAAATCTTTATAGAGGTCAATATCCCTGAAAAAATATAAAAAAACCTATAATATTGCTGAGATAAAAAGAAACCTGAAAACAAAAATGCTATAAAACCAATTCTTAACCCTTGTGAGATGCCCTTGAGATAAGAATATTCCCCATTTACAAAAAACTTTTCAGAATCCCTGCTACCTTTTATCACTGCAAAAGCAATCGCAATATATATAAATAAATTGACAAGTCCGGTCTCAGTGGCAATTTCCAGATAGGTGTTATGGGCTACATGCTCAACATCAACTCTTTCAAACTTCCCCAATCGCGCCCTTGCCATTCTGAAAGCACCTATTCCCACCCCAAAAATAGGACTTTGTTTAATCATCTCTTTTCCATCCTCTATTGCAATAAGCCGCGCTCTTATGGAACCATCTGCTACCTCCTCATTTGCAGTAATGGTATCCATCCTTTCCCAGAATGAACCAGGTGTTTTATAAAAAAGAAAGGCAAGAAGGGCTATCATTAGAACCAGATATTTTAAATTCTTCCTCTGCAAGATAAGGAGCTGAAAGAATACTATAGCACTTGCAATCATTGCACCTCGTGATAACGTCCTGGTAAAAAAATAAGAATAGGAGAAAAAAGAAAAAACAAGAAAGGCTTTTTTTGCAATGGAGGATTCATTTTTCATCAAGATAATGGTAAGAGGCAAAACCATAAGCATATGGAGGCCATATTCATTAGGGTCACCCCCTATACCCCCATAAAAGGAGCCAAGTCTATATGGAAGCAGGCCTTCTCTATGAGCAATAAATGTTCCCAGATTATCAAAGATGGTAAATATAAGAATTATCCATACAAATCGCTTTATTGACTTTTCATCATCAAGAACCATAATAATCAGAAAAAAAAGTGTTATGGGTTTATATAGTTCTGGCAGAATTTCCAGAGACTCATTAAAATAGGGTGAGATTAGGACAGAGCTTAGAGAGAAAAAGAAGAAAAGGATGAAAAGAATGGCTTCAGAGCTTTTGGGAATTCGAAATTTTCTTGAAAGAAAAACTAAAATCAGCGTGATGATAGGAACCACCAGGGCAAGACGTAAAGGTATCAAAGACTGATATCTCTCAGCAGGTCTGAAAAAGAAAAGAGCTAAATAAACTACTAAACCCCAGAAGGAAAGATTCAAGTTCTTTCTCCGCAAAAACTTTTATTTCTTAATTCTATCTAAGACTTTCGCTAACTTCATATATTACTTACTTTTTTTGAAAATTATAAAAAGATGAGGAATTCTATTGATTAAACAAGTTTGCAAGATCCATTTCAGGCTTTTCAACCTTTGGTAGATCATAGAAGATTCGCAACCAAATCTCCAACACAACAAATGACCATATATCCACCCATGACAGAGTCCGAAAAATATAGAAGTCTTCATATAATCTCTTTAATTCTTTTTTATCAAAAATATCTCGCGCCGCAATTCCCTTTTCAGAAAAGACATAATCAACAATAGGTTTAAGATCTGACCGTAACCAGACATCAAAAGGAATCTTAAAGGCCATTTTAGGGCGTTTTAAAATCTCTTTCGGCACACTACCTGATGCCAAACTGTGCAAGATATATTTTTTAATTCCATCTTTTGATTTTAAGTTATTTGGTAGATTCACACAAAATTCCAAAACCTGCACATCCAAATATGGAAACACAGGTTCAGCATCATAAAACTTACAAATACTATTATAAGGCATCAACTGTTGATTTGGCATATAAGTCTTGAACGCTATGTATGTATACTTATCTGAAATTATCTTTAGTCCGGAATTTTTAAAATATTGAATGTATAAGTCTGGAATTGATCTTATGTCTCTCATATTCTCATTTGTAAAAATTCTTCGGATTCTTTCTTCCCTGATCACTGACCCTTTCCATTTAAAATAACCAAGGCTTGAAAAAAAATAATCATGAATACCTCTCAAATATCTTATCTTAAATTCTTCTTTTAAATAGCGGGAAAAAGCCTCTGACATTTCATAAATTCTTCTTCTGTTTTTTACTCCTAATAACTTTATAAAACTCAGATATCTTTCAATTACGTTGAAATATGTCCATCGCTCATCGAGACCAAATAGAGTATCAGCGCCTTCACCCAAAAAATAATGTTGTATGCCTTCAACATGCCCTAACTTTGAAACAAGCTGGAGTTTAAACCCACTGTTTGAAACAGGTGTATTCATATTCCATACCATATTAACAAGATTATTTCTTATATCGTTAGCTTTAAAAACAACATTTGTATGAACTGTGTTTAAATGCCTGGAAACAATTTCCGCATAAGAAGATTCATTACTCTCTTTTCCTTCGTCTCCAAAAGTCACATGAAATGTCCGAATTGGCTCTGCATAGTATTGATGCAGTAATGCCGCCACATAGCTTGAATCAATCCCACCACTTAACAATATCCCTGCTGAAGAAGGCTCAATGCTGCTGCAAATCCTCCTCACAGTATTTTCAAGTAAATCTTTCATTTCCTTCATAGCTGCTTGCTCAGTTATATTTTGGTTAGACTTAATTTTTATATCCCAGTATTGTTTCAGAAACAGTGTATCATCTTGATATATGAGATAGTATCCAGGCAGAAGACTATATAGGCCACTAATCGGAGTAGCAGGCTGCTCAAATGCTTTCATAAAAAGAAAATGGAAAATACCTTCGATGTTCAATTCTTTCTTTATTATTTCGCTTGCGAGTATTCCTTTTACAGATGAAGCTAATAAGAAGAATTTCCCATTTTGATCCTGGTAATAAAAAAGGGGTTTTTCACCCAACCTATCCCGGGCTGCAAATAATCTTTTTTTGTGTTTATCCCAAACAGCAAAAGCAAATACACCTTCAATATATTCTAAACAATTTTCTTGATATTCTGCATATAGGCTCAGAAGTAATTCAGCATCAGAGCAATCTTCTTTAATTTCGTATCCATTTTTTCTAAGAATATTAAGCAACTCTAATCTATTTAAAACCTTACCATCAAAGACAACTGCTGCTGAATCTGTTATATCAGCATTGCCTTTATCTTTATCTTTTAACCCACCGTATCCTAAAGCAGCCTCTCCATAGGAGAAAAAATTAACACCTGAGGATGAAATAGTGGCTTGAGCCTTACACATTTGAGAAATATAATGGTCTATATTTTCAGATAGTTTTCTATTAAAAATAGCGCCAGCAAAATTCATTATTGCCTTAAATATTCATACGTCAATTTCAACCAAGTGACGGTTCAAAGTTGAAAGAAGGTAAATCCTCAATTTATCATGGTTAAATAAACTATTAATTGATATATTTCAATATATTTACCTATATTTTATTATAGATAATTATTTTTTGTTATATTTCTATAAAAATCAATATATTGCTTAGAAACCTTTTCAAGAGAAAAATCCAGCAGTGCTTTTTCTCTTGCTTTTTTGCCAATTTCATTAGCTTTTAAAGGGTCATTTAATAATTTTAAAATTTCCTCAGCCAATCTTTCAGGATTATCTTGCGGAATAATAATTCCCTCCTCCTTATCTCTCATCAAGAAATCAGATATTCCGGGCATTTCAGATATTATGCAAGGTAAACCACAAGCCATAGCTTCTATCACAACATTTGGACAGCCTTCCTGACGCGAGGGGAAAACAAATATATCAGATGCTCTCAAATAATTACTAACTTCTTTACTTTCCCCTGTAAAAATGATATCATTTTCTAAACTGTACTTTGAAATTTTATTTATAATTTCTCCAACAAAAAGATTATTTTCTTTTTCCAATATTTCAAATTTATTAGGTCCTACAAGAAGAAGAAATGAATTTTGAAATTCTTTATTTATTATTTTAAATGCCTCAATTAATATATCTACACCCTTTCTTCTAATAATTGATCCCATAAAACACAGAATTTTTTTATTTATTGGCAATCCTAATTTCTCTCGTAGATATCTTTTATCTTCTTCTGGATAAAATTCATCCATAGGCTTCCCATTAGGTATTAATGCCACCTTTTTAGTATCAAATTTACAATCATTATAGGTTTTGACCATAATTGGAGAAATGGCAATATATCCATCAATTAATGATAGCAAAATATATCTCCATCTTCCCCTCCGACCTTTTTTCTTTAGCGTGACCATATCATCACTTCCATAACAAGCTGATTGAAAAATAAACTTTTTCTTAAAAAGCTTACAAAATAGTAATGAGGAAATATAACCCTTAGCAAGACTATTGGAATGTATAATATCAAAATTATTTCTCATTTTTAATAAAAGTAAAAAAAAATTTAATCCAAATAATAATTCCCCAAAATATTTCCTTTTATTAGATTTGAACCTATAAATTGGTATCCCATCTATTACATCACAGGAAGAGCTGTTATCATAATTACAAGTAATAATAAATGTATTAATATTTTCTTTTTTAAACTCTTTACATAGTATTTCAAGAAAAATAGCACGCCCACTAAATATAGGCTTATATCTGTCAATCAGCATGCAAATATTCATTTAATTTATTGATTTATTACTCTTTTAATCTTCTTATCAAGATATCTGACTATTAACCTTTTGGGGATAAAGGTTGAAATTAAAAAGCCCTTAAGGTTCTTAAAAGTGAGCTTATATATTAGGCTTATTAAATAGTAATCTCTTGCTAAATGAAACATATTTTTCTCTTTAAAATAATAGTAACCTATTCTATAATAGGTGTTTGATATGTTAAAATTAATCTGCCTTCTTTCTTCCTTGGACATTTTATTCCAATAGCGACTCTTTACATCAATCCAGACCTTTAAAGATTCGCTAAAAGTTTTTGGTCTGTCTCTATTCTGATTAGCAAGATTTTGTCCATGACACAGTATATTACAACCCACTTTCTCCAAAAAGCATACATCTATTTTTTCGTCTTTGGCAATCCTGATGACTAAATGCTGATCTTCACCGATCAGAATATCCTCACTAAATCTATATTTATCCAATAATTCCTCACGGAACACACTTGACTGGATTGGAATGAGATATCCCTTCAATAAGTATCCAAAGATATTCTCAGTAAATTTTCTGCAAAGAGGGCTATAAGTAACTACTTCATGAGGTATCTGTTTTAAAGCAGTTGTTTCTCCAAAGAATGATTCATTGATTACTTCCTCACCCTTAAGGTATCTGCATTCAGAAAATACTGTCCCTATTTTTTCATCTTTTTCTAAAATACTTATACAATCTTTTAGATGTTCCTTTTCCCACCAGTCATCTGAATCAAGAAAAGCAATATACTTACCTCCGGAGGCTTCAATTCCTGTATTCCTTGTAACACCTGCTCCTCTTTTATCTTTTAAGTTATTTATCAACCTGATATTGTTATTGTCTCTTATAAACCCTGTTACAATTTTTTCAGTTTCATCAGTTGAATGATCATTTACAATTATTAATTCCCAATTTTTATAGCTTTGTTCTATAACACTTTCAATAGCTTTTGGTAAAAACTTTGCTCTATTATATGTTGGAATAATCACGCTGACTAAGGATTTGTTATCTGACCCACTAACTTTATTCATTTATAACTTACCTCCAAATTGAGCTCTTTTCTATTATCTCAAACTATGTCTTATTTGACGAATCATTTCTATAATCGTTAAAGGAAGAAAGGAAGCACCCCAAAAGAGCCAGTTTTTCCAATTAAAAAACTGGTAGCAGATACCTCGAAAGAATAGTAATCTGGATTCCTTAAAGAGGTTTTGACTAAAATAGCTCCAGCCAAGAGACCAGCAACGTTGACTCAGAACTTCCTTAACTAAACCCTGAAGCTCACGGGGAACCCAGTTGTTCACAAGATGTTTTTCGAAAACTCTGATATTAGCATGACCCCACCGAAATCTTCTAACATCAGTAGCTCCAGATAAACTATCCAAGCGATACCGATATTTATAGAGTACACGGTTGATATAGATAAACTTATATTTTTTGGCAATCCGTAGCCAGAGGTCATAGTCCTCACCGATCTTGAATGTTTCATCAAACATGCCGACTTCCTCCATGACCTTTTTCTTCACAAAAACCGAGGAAATGCAGCTACCAATGAGCAATTCTCGATAAAACCAGCCATAGGCAAGGTCTGTGGTTGCACTTCTATGCTTGTTAAACCAAACCTTGAACCTGTCAGCGCAATTCGATTGTTGGATGACACCAGATTCATCAAACTTCAAATAATCCGTGAAGGCTAAGCCAGCCTCTGCATATTGTTGAAAAGCTTGTACTGTTTGCTTTAGTATATCTGGAAACCAGATATCATCAGCATCCAAAAAAGCGATATACTCCCCTCTTGCTGCTTTTATGCCTGTGTTCTTGGCCTTTGATGGACCACCGTTTTCTTGGTAAATATAGTTAATTTCTTTCTCAAACGATTTAGCTACATCTCTGGTATTATCCGTTGAACCATCGTCAACTACAATAATTTCAAAATTTTTATATATCTGATTCAAAATAGATTCTATTGTCTCCCCTATATACTGAGCACAGTTATAAGTAGGGATTACAATTGAGACTTTAGAAGATACTGTTGGCACTGACAAGTTTTATTCTCTATTAAAGTATTTATAAAAAACATCTAAGTAGTAAAAAATTTTTAAATTTATTTAGAACCAATGTAAAATCTTATCCTTCCTGCAAAAAATCCAATAATGTAAATAAATCTTAGTTGTTCAATAAAAGCATTCTGTGGATAAAAAATTTGTATCCATAAATATTTGAATAATTCTTGAATGAGCTGTTTTATAGAATATAAAGGTATACCCAAAATATTTCTATAACCATAATATCCCATCCGGATTCCTCGCAATTCACCCTCATCATATCTCCATTTTCTAAAATATGATTTTTTAATTCGATGTGCAGGTATACAGTGATACACTAAAATATCAGGAGAATAAAGAATCTTCTCTCCTCCTTTTAATAATGATTGAAAAAACTCTGTCTCCTCATCTGCATATAATTTCGTTGGTAGTCGGCCTAGAGTAGTATCAAAATATCCATACTTTTGAAACAAGGAAGACTTAACTGCAAAGTTGGCTCCCCATATCTCAGGAGAATCTATATAAAAGGGATTTTCTCCATAGTCAAGTAAAGCCAAATAGCCATATAAATCCTTTGTTAACCACTTTGGACATGGTTTCTCCCATATAGGGAGTATTTTGCCTCCGATACAACCTACATAATCTTCCTTGAATATTCTATCAATATTGTGGATCCAGCTTTTTTCAACAATGACATCATCATCAGTAAAGGCGATGATCTCACCTTTTGCCTCCTTAACTCCTGTATTCCGAGCATGGGAATGCCCCTGCTTTCCTTCAAAAACATATCTAATATTTAACTCAGAAGACCTTACAAAATCTTCAACTACTTTTCTCGTATTATCACTGGAATTGTTGTCTACCACAATCACTTCCCATGACAAGTTTACTGGAACTGACATTTCTTTAAGACTCTGAAGTGTCTTCCTTAAACTTTCAGAACGGTTGTATGTACAGATAATTAAAGATATCAATTAACTTCACCTATGATCTTACCCCGAAAATATGGACACACACAATTAGACAGCATTAACTTTTCCTTCATAAGTTAATCTTTCAAAGTTTTCAGGTGACATATACCTTAAAGCCGAATGTCTTCGTTCCCGCTTGTAAAACATTTTAATATATTCAAATATAGAAAGCCTTGCTGATTCCCTGGTCTCATAACTCTCAAAGAAGACATGTTCTGTCTTTATTGTGTTAAAAAACGTCTCTGTTATTGCATTGCCATAACAATTACCTTTACTGCTCATGCTTTGTCTTATCCCATGGGCTTTTAATATCTTTACTATGTCGTTACTGGCATATTGTATTCCCTGGTCAGAATGAAATATCAACCCATGGTCTGGATTCCTTTCTGCCAGTACTTTAAGCAAAACTTTTTTCACTATATATATCACTTCTTAAATATCTTTCCAGTGCCCACTCTACTATTTTTCTGCTGTATATATCAAGTATTATTGACAGATACAGCCAGCCTTCTTTTGTCCAGATATTATATCTGATGACCATACCTGATTCTTCTCCTCTGCCATAAATTCCTGCTGCAACAAATCAGCAGCTGTGGTTTTCTCATGGTTAGATCTTGTCGTCACCTTAAACCGGCGCTTTGTCTTTGCCATTATCTTATTTTCCTTCGTAAACATGGCTATCCTGTTACGGCTGTATGGGACTTCTTTCTCTTTTGATAATGTACTCTTGGCTATCCCTAAATCTCGCGCTACTGATTCCTTGCTTCTGCCTCCTTCTAATACCAACTTCACCGCGTCTCATTTGAACTCCTTATCATATATTCTACGATTTCCTCCCATGGCTCACATCTCCTATCTTTATTATTTACTTTTTGGTTTCGGTGTGTCCACTTTTTTAGGGTAAGATCAGATTTTCTGCTCTCGGGTTTTTGGCAAGCCAGTTCCCGAAAGGATTTATTTGCTTGCCAAAATACATATTGATTTTCCCATCAAGTGCCTCAAATACCTTGTTAAAATTCTCAATTTCTACTGTAGATGAAGAAAGATAAACGTATAGTGTTCCATTATCATCATGCAACAACTCAAACTTTCTACAGGTTGCCCGTCTCTGTTCTGAATTATATTTAAAATCAAAAAGCCATTTCATATATTCTATCCATTTTGACGGACAAGTATAACCATTATATTTTGCAATGTCATAATCTGGTGTTACATAGGATAATGCTACAACAACACATTTTTCTTCTTTCAAATGATAATATTCTGGAAGAGATTCATTGTTATAAAAGAATAGAAGGAGATCTGCATCAAGCACTTTTTCTCTCTCAAAAAAATATTGTAAATGATTTTGAGTAGTCCAATCCGTTAAAATCACACACTCCTCAGGTATAAGTTTTGCCATCCTCCAGGCATTACGATAATCTGTTCCTTGGGTTTGATGGAGCGCTAAAGCATTTTTGCCATTTTTTGCAGAAATAAAGGCTATAAACAAAATCAAGACAACAGGAATAAGTTTGTTAAGGAATCTTAATTTTTTTTCTTTACCCAATAAATCCTTTATGGATAGGGCAAACAAAAGCATGATTGGAACCAATGTTGTGATAAAAAATTCTTTCTCACCAGGCAACCACCAAAGAAAAAAGATGAAATATGTCATTATCCAGATTAGCAAAAATCTTCGAAACTTATTATGATATGTTGCAGGTTTGCTAGCTTTCACTAAATTCCAAATAAACAGAATGATTAGAAAGGATACCGCAATGTAGCGAAACCTCCTAGGAAGTTCAACGACATTCCACAATTGGCTCTTCAGAAGCTTTTTGATACCAAGTAAACTGAAATGCTCAAGGCTTCCCCAATTAGGATCAGGATAAAAGCTATAACTTAAGCAGAATCGAAGAAAGTTTGCAGCAGTCCTGTTTTCATCAATAGAAAAAAAGGCTAATATATATGCTAATAATACAATTATACCAGAAAGGGACAAAATTATTATTAAAGACTTATATCTTTGTTTGTTTTGTGTAGCAATGAAATAGTAACTAAATGGAATGCAAAATAACACATTTGTTTGATGATAAAATATAGCCATTGTGAGTAATAGTAAAAGCGCGATAACTTTAGCATTATCGAATTTGTTCGACATGAGACGAGTAGTCATAATTAATACGAATAGGGTAAGACAAGCTGTAGCAGGGATATAAACTTCTATTTGTGTTGAAAACACCAAAATTCCCCGAGAAATAAGGAGAAGAATTGTTAATAATGTGGAAAAGAAGGAGGAAAAGACTATTACGTCTTTAAGAATAACATAGAATGACAAGATGACTACCGTAGCTAATATGATATTATGAAGTTGAGCAGCAAATATTACATCGCATGATTTACATATCAACGTAATAGCCGAATAGGACAAGTAAATAATTGGGGTAAATAAAAGATGGTGAGGATGAAACATTCTCTGTCCTGTTTTGGCAGATAAGGCATAACTAAGACTGTCACCTGTTTGTTGAGTTGCTCGTAACATAAATAGGAGCAAGAATGTAACTATAAAAATAGACACGACCGGTATAATTTTAATTTTGGTTCGTGAAAGCATGATTCAGATAGAACCTCCTTATAGTTCGCTACATTAAGGAATACTCACAGTTTATATCTAACTGCCAAAAACATTAAAGCTTCCTCGCCTTAAGCAAACATTTCCATAGATTACTTTCTCTTCGATCAGACGAATTGTTTACGATTTTGAGTGATAGAGATATTCTTGCCGCTCAACGACCGAGTTGAGCGATGGTTTGGATAACGAAGCGAACTGGTTCACGAATGTTATGCGACCGGTCGCTCCAGCGTTTTGTTGGCGTGTCGCGAATCAGCGCACAGGCAACGAAATTATGATTTAGGGTAATATCATACAATATTCTCATATAACATAATCAACTAAAGTAACTTTTCACCTGTTTATCAAATATATTGTACCAAAGCTCTTTGGACTTTTTTGCCTCAAGGCTAAGCTTTTCCCGGAAAACTCCGTCCTCAAATAATTGTACAATATGATTTACTGCCTGATTTGTACTGGTCTCATTTAGAGGTAGGGCTAATCTTCCATCTTTCCAAAAACCACAAAGCCCACGAGCTTTTTGTAAGTAATAATCACCATCATGAATACAGACCGCTGGAACTCCCTGACTTAAAGCAAAAGTACAAAAATGGTACGATACTCCGACTACACCAAATGCCTTGCCAAGTATTCCCTTGACCAGACCTGGAGTCAGGTTATTATTCTCCATCACTAATATTTGTGCAGAACGCACTAATTTAGCCAACTCTTTTCCTGATACGATATCACTATCACCCGGATTTAATGCTATAGGAACAATCACTATCGGCATTTGAAAATAAATTCCAATTTTATCTAAAATAACAGCAATTTGTTGTAAATGCCTCTTTTGCTCTAACGCATAGAATGCAATACGGACGTTAAACGCCAGAAATTCATTTTCTTTTAATCCATATTGGTCTAAAAGATTTAATATAAGTTCATCATCTGCTGGAGAAAGTCCAAAAGAATCATCTCCCATAACTTCAAATTGTTTCGCATCTATATGAGCTTTTTGACAAAAACTCAAGGAATCTATCGGTTCACGCAAACCTACAAAATTAGACTTACGCAAAACTCTGCACAAAGCCTTCTTAAGTATATTGGACTTAAATGGTCCTATTTGCTGACCTGTAAGTACTATAGGTTTATCCTGTTCAGCAAATGTGAGTAGCAAACAACTCTTTTTAAACAGTTCTTCAAGAAATGTATCAGTCAGGTTACCACCACCAACGATGTGCAGAGCATCAAACTGTTCACAAAATTCACTCAGTTTTATGCTCTTATTTTCTGTTTTTGAATAATTAGCAATTGAGAGTGAACCTGCTGGAAAAAATCTTCCCAGACTCCACAATGTAATTTTACGAGACACCTTTCGCCAACAATTGCGGTATCTCCTGAAAAACGGTACACCTGCAAAAATATTCATAAAAAAAGATTTCACTATATATTCATTATATTCCTTTTGTCTGAATACCCCAGGAAAATCCCATATCACAGTCTTTAAACTCTGACTATCTACCACAAATATTTCAGCTTCTGGTAAAATGCTCTTAAGTCTTAAGACAACTCCTTCTATCATAGCAGTGTCCCCTAAGTTGCCATATGCACCATGATCTACAAGGAGTTTCATTTTTTTGTTAGCCATATATATGCCACCGCTCTCAGTTAGGTTATAAATTTTATCATATTATTAATAATACTTTCCCCATCATAGACTGAAATAATTATTAATATCGGTGGTTGATAATTGAAATCATCCTTACCCAATTCTATGCACAATCTTTACACTTTCAAGTAGGAATCTTTTCGTCAAATTGCTTTATGATTATCACATAACAATTAACATACCAATAACCTTACGGAACTGACTTCAAATTGATAAGGAGTTTTCTTACTATTTTCTTTAAGCGTTTAATAAAACCGATTTTCTTGAAACCGCTTAGCCTCAGTCGCCTTATTCCTCTATAATATCGCTCAGTTAGACAATCATTCAGAGCTTTTGCCAAAGCAGGATCATTACCTAACCTTTTAACAGCCTCCAAGTTTTCTTTGTAAGAAGGGATGTTTAATGGATTTGATATTTCAACCCGAGCTAATGCTTCTAAATCCAGTGGACGTTTAAAGGTCGTACAACGTTCCAATACACCGGCTATTCGCAGGCTTACCATTGTACGTAAACATTTTTCACACTGACAGCAATTGTAAGCTCCTTGCCGGTTCTCCCAGCAGACTCGAAGCGATTTCAGAGCAATGTCATTCAATGCGATTTGCTCGACTTTTTCAATCCTAGTGGCTTCGCAACCATCATGCACTATCTCTGTCTCTTCAGTGCTCCATAATGGGTCCAGTATCGGATGAGAACCTGTTGGAAGCAGGTTGGTGTAAGAGAGAGAAGCAGCAATGTAAACCTTTTTCAGTTGTGGTGACAGTAGAAGAGCAACACTCGCTAAGGCTGCACCATGATATAGTTTCCACGGAACATAACAATCGGAGAACTCTCGCAAATTAGTCTCTACTTCAATAAGTTGCTTATGGAGTTTGCTGGCAATATCCCGGATCGCTTGAGACACTTTGGCACGTAGCAAAGTGTCATCCAATCGGATGTCGAAACCGTGTACAAAAATTAGTTTGGTGATTTCATTGCGATTTTTCAGGAGTGTATAGAAGGAATCAACACCTCCAGTGAAAAAGCACCCAACACCTCTGTCGGTATTAGTAACAGATTCAGAAGTATTCTTGGTTTTGGCTTCGACTGAAATCTTTTGGAAGCTCCGATCCCAAACATGAAAAATTTCCTGAATTCTGGGAATAGATTCTAGAAGTTTTGGGAAAACATCTCCAGTTATTCGCAGGGAGCCATCCGCTTTCATTGCAGGTAGCAGTGTTGCTGCCAAAAAAGTCTCAGCTCCGGCAGATAAAGAACCTCCCGTTATCCGGTAGTATATCTCATAGCAACTTCCATTTATGTTAATCGAAGCAGAAACGACCTGAGACACGTCCTCGTCTGAATACCTTGGCTCACTAACTATTACCATTGTCTTTTTTTAAATCCATTAATTGTTATCTGATACTTCATGTATAACTATTATGATGCATGTATCAGCTATTTCATTCCTCTTTTATAATATCCCAAGATACCGGGACATCAATAATGGCATACTCCGAACTTGGCAGTTTTTTGGCTATTTCATCATTCTGAATATTTATAATTAAATCTGGTTGTCCAAATTCATCCAATACACGACCAGTTGATATATCAGTAAGAAAGAGTCGCATCCTGTAGTTATTAGGTAGTAAATTACAATTAAACTGACATGTTAATCTCCTAACTCCAGGTTTTATAACTATGTTTCCTATTTCTGAGCTAAGTCCAATGTAATCCTGCCCATCATGGCTTCCAATTTTAATAATTAAATGCGATTCTGGAAACCCTAGTGGCAAATTGCATTCTATCATTAATTTAATTGGGGACCCAAAAGGAATTGATGAAATTTTACTTCCAGAACAGTTAATTGGCGTAACAGTAAATGCCATATCATTTGATAAAATTGATTTGCTTTTGTTGCCAGATATTCTACTAACAAAATCGCGATAAGTTTTGATAGCATGGTTTGGATCTCCTATATGTTTTATTTCTCCATGTGCAAGCACAATAACTTTGTCACACAATCTTGCAACTTGCCTAACATTATGGCTTACAAAAATCAAAGTTGTACCACTGGAAATGACTTCTCGCATTTTTAATAGAGACTTTGCTTGGAAACCAGCATCACCCACACTTAACACCTCATCTACAAGCAAAATCTCAGGGTCAACATGAGCAGCAACAGAAAAACCCAATCGTGTATACATACCGGATGAGTACCGTTTTACAGGAGTATCTATGAAATCCTCAAGCCCTGAAAATTCGACAATCTCATCGAATTTTTTATCTATTTCATTTTTTTTCATTCCAAGAATAGCACCATTCAAATATATATTTTCTCTTCCGGTAAGGTCCTGATGGAAACCGGCTCCAACCTCGATTAATGCACTTAATCTGCCATTAACCTTGATGTCCCCTTTGTTGGGTTTTAAAATTCTGCTTAGCAATTTAAGTATTGTGCTCTTCCCAGCTCCATTGGGACCAATAATGCCAAGCGCTTCTCCACGCTTGACTTGGAAAGAAACATCCTTGATGCTCCAGAACTCTTTATCCAGCAATTCTTCTTTCTGACTCCCTTTGAAAACCCTTTTAGTCATAGAAGGAATAAAATCTCTGAGAGAGTTGTGCTTCTCTCCTTTTTTAAATTTTTTCCAAACATGATCAAATTCTAAAACTACATCATCCATTAAAATTCCTTATATATTTTCAGCAAAAGCAGGTTCGAGATTATCAAATATTTTCCACGAAACTAAAAATCCAATTATTGCCCAACAAGCGGAATAGGTTAGCCAGAGAAAATCAGGCGGATGATGTAATACAACAACATCATTTATAGCCTCAAGAATAGAACCTATTGGGTTTAGAAGCATTATTGGAGCCCACTTGCCAAACATCTTTACCTCGTAAAAAACTGGGGTAAAGAATATTCCGAATGTAAGGATTACCTCAACAATATATTTTACATCTCTGAAGAATAGATTAGAGCATGACAAAAATAAACCGAAAGCAGCCGTTATAAGAATTAACAAAATTAAAAGAACAGGAAGCCACAATAAATAGATGCTCGCTCCTATTCCTGCTATCACAAGTATTACAAAGAGCACCACAGCGGCGACTGCAAAATCAAATAGATTTGCCAATACTGATGAAAGCGGCAAAACCTCCCGAGGAAAATAGATTTTTGTAACAAGATTGCTCTTACCTACAAGGCTGTTTGTTGCAAACCGAATTGACCCGACAAAGAACGCCCAAGGAAGAGCCTTGACAGAAACTGATGCCAATTCCATAAATTCCATTGGTTTTCCTGAGACAATAGAGAAACCTTTTTTAACAAGTATTCCTGCACATACAATCATCATTGGCATAAAAATAGCCCATAAAAAACCCATTACTGATTGCTTGTATCTAACCTTTATGTCCCTCCATGTAAGCATAAAAAGAAGATGTCTGTATTGAATGAGTTCGTTTATAGTTTCTCGCATTTTTTCTTTCAAACTCCTATATACACTTTTAAACTATCATTTTAGTTTTTAGTGCTAAATTATTTTTATTACTTATTAAAGCAGTTATTTTGAATACCATTCCAAAACTCTTCTCACAGCCAAGGTTACATCATCAATATCTTTGTCAGTCAACTTTGCTGAAAGAGGTAAGGAGATAGTTCTCTCAGAAATATATTTTGCATTTGGAAAGTCTTTGATATGAAAGCCAAAAGTCTCTCTATAGTATTTATGCAAATGTAAAGATATAAAATGAATGCCCGTTCCAATATTTTCTTTTTGTAAAGCTTTTTGAACAGTATCACGGTCTACTTTTAGTCTATCAATATCAAGTATTAATGTATAAAGGTGTCTTGCATGAATGGTTTTATTTTCTGGTTTTGGTGGTAAAGATACTGGTAAATCTTTAAAAGCATCATCATATTTTTTCCATATTTTATTCCGCTTAATAAGATATTTATTTATTCTTTTCATTTGATGAATTCCTATAGATGCCTGCAAGTCCATCATATTGTATTTGAAACCTGGGAAAGTGACTTCGTAATGTTTAAACCCTTCATCTGAATACCTCTTCCATGCATCCCTACTTAAACCGTGCAAACCATACATCTTTATTTTATCAGCCCATTCTTCATTATTAGTGGTAACCATTCCCCCTTCTCCTGTTACTATATTCTTAGTAACATAAAAGCTAAAACATGTTAAATTTCCAATGTTACCAATTTTCTTCTCTTTATAATATCCTTCAATACAATGAGCAGCATCTTCTATAACAATTAAATTATTCTCCTTTGCAATTTCAAGAATAGCATCCATATTGCAAGGTCTTCCGGCAAAATGGACAGGAATTATTGCTTTAGTCTTTTTTGTCAAAACACTTTTTATTTTTTCTGGATCAATATTCATGCTCTCTTTCTCAATATCCACAAAAATCGGTTTTGCTCCTACATGAAAAATTGAATTAGCTGTTGCACAGAAAGTCATAGGTGAAGTAATCACTTCATCGCCCTTTTGAATACCAGAAACTATTAGTGAAAGATGTAATCCTGCGGTACAGGAATTTAAAGCTATTGCAAATTTTGAACCTACATACTCTTTAAAAATATTTTCAAATTTTTCTACTTTAGGCCCTGTGCCTATCCATCCACTCTTTAACGAAGCAACAACTTCTTCTATTTCTTCCTTCTCTATTATTGGATTCCCAAAAACCAAAAATTTATCTCTAACAGGATCCCCGCCATTTATTGCTAATTCTTTTCTCGCCATAGATATTCTATTCAAAAACTGTATTTTCTATTACACTTTCAAAAGAAGTAAATCTAAAATCTTTTATCAGCTTGCAAAATTTGGTTTCAGTTTTTTCTAAATTTAAATAATGTCTGAACTTTTTAAAATAACTAGCTTTAATCTTAGGTTGTCCAGGATCGAATTCCCACGGATGAACATAAATTATAGCAAATTTGTTTTCAACTAAATTTATTCTTTTTATTCCCCATTGTATAAATTTATAAGGGAATAATCTAAAGTATCCTCCTCCTGCAATCGGAATATTGTAATTTAAGACTTTCACTGTGGAAAGAGGAAACTCTAGGATTCTCCCTACTCCTTCTCGTTCCACATAATGGGGATTTCTAGGAAAGTTAGGAATTCCATATCTATCATGATGAATTGGAAAGATACTTGAATCATATTGAAAGCCCATCTCAATCAAAATATCTAATGCCCAAAGTGAATCTTTTGTTATAGAATAAGTAGGTGCTCTATAGCCTATAACTCTTTCACCAATTAAATCTTCTAAAATAGATTTTGCTCGTTTTGTATCTTCCTTAAATTCTTCCTTTTTCTGCGCAAATATCATCTTGTGCGAAAAACTATGGCACCCAATTTCATGCCCCTGATCTTTTACTTCTCTTACAAGATTTTTATATTTCTCAGCAACCCATCCTAAGAAAAAAAAAGTAGCTTTAGTATTTTCCCTATTTAAAAGTTCTAGCAAACGTCTAGTATTTTTTTCAATACGGCTATCAAATTTACCCCAGTCATTGAAATCTACATAATTCTCGAAAGCTGTAACATGAAAATAATCTTCTACATCAACAGTTAAAATATTTGTTAGTATGTTTTTATTATATGAACTACTTGTTTTAATTTTTTTTTCATTAAAATTATTCTTACTTTCATAATTCATGCCATTTCCTTACTCATTATCATAACCTGAATGGTTTTAAAATATATATATAGATCTAAAACTAAAGAAATATTCTGAATATAATATATGTCATATTGCAGTTTTTCCAAAGTATCTTCAACCGTAGAACCATACCCATATTTTACCTGTGCCCATCCTGTTATTCCTGGCTTAACAGTAAATCTTAATGAGTAATAAGGAATTTGCTTTTTAAGTTTCTCTACAAAAAATTGTCTTTCAGGCCTTGGACCGATAAATGTCATCTCTCCCTTTAATACATTGATAAGCTGTGGGATTTCATCAAGTCTTGTAGGTCGCAACAATTTTCCAACTCTTGAAATTCTTGAATCATTTTTTTTAGCCCAAACCGGCCCTGATATCTTTTCTGCATCAGATTTCATTGACCTAAACTTTATAAGTTTAAAAGGCTTTTCATTAAGCCCGATTCTTTCTTGAACATAAAAAACAGGACCAGGAGAATCTATTTTTATCAAAATAATTATAATAATCATTAATGGAATTGCTATAATTAACCCAACAAGAGAAAGAATCACATCAATTATTCTTTTAACTTTAAAAACAAAAGAATTTCTCACGCTTTCAAAACCGCTAGAAAAAATAAACCAAGAATCTCTAACATGTTTTATTGGAATTTTGCCTGTAATCTTTTTATAGAAATTAGGCATTTCAGTAATCTGAATACCAATCAACTTAGATTCCAAGAGAGCAGATATTAAGTCCTGATGTTTTTCCTCATATGCAGAAACAATAATTTTACTTATTTTTTCTTTTTTAACAATGTCAACTAGATTATATCTATTGCCTATTATATTAACTCCCTCAAATCCATTACTTTGAGAATTTCCATTTTTATCACTTATTATCCCTACAATATTATAAGAAAATACTGGTGATTTATGTATTTCTTTTATTATTTCCATTATAGACCAATCACTTCCTACTAAAAGAATATTTTCTGGAAGCATTGGTTTTTTTGAAATCAAATAAAAAATATACCTCCATAATAAAAATAAAATAATAAAATTAATACCCCATAATATCAAAAATCCTCTAATAAGTTTAAGATAAAAAACATAACTCAGAATAACAGCTGCAACAATTCCAGTAGCGTTTACAGCAATTATCCTAATTAAATACCTTAGCTTTGTAAGACTTAAATTTATGTCGTAATATTCAAAAAAATACAATACTACTAAATATGTTACTAACAAAATTAAAATCTGAAGCCAGTTTTCTTTTGTTTTTTCATAATCTCCGGTTCTGATTCTAAATGATAAAATAGCAGTAAAAAATATAACTAAAAAATCACCCAAAAACAGTAAAAGACCTAAGAGCTTCTTCTTATTTATAGGAATATTTGATATAGAAACCATTTATAAACTCAAAATATAACAGCAACTAAAATTTAAGATATAACTTATTTCCAAAAGAGGGCAAGTATTACCCCAAGGATAAGCCATAAAGGGATAGAGATAATTATTGTCAAAAGCATACCCTTGAAAAAACTTAACTGACTTTCCATCTGCCTTTTCTCAAGAGCTCTGTTCAATGACATCTCAAGTTCTTCAAAATTTATAGGCTTTTCCAAAAAGTCATATGCACCTAGCTTTATTAATTCTACTGCGGAAGGAACAGACCCATAGCCTGTCAAAACTATAATGACAGCATCTTTATCAATAATTTTTAATCTTTTTACAAAATCTTTTCCATCTAAGTTCGGCATTCTCATATCTGTAATCACTAAATCGTAATTGCTTTTTTTAAACTTTGATAAACCTTCAATTCCATCAGAAGCTACATCAATTTCATGCCCTAAAGATGAGACTAGTTTAAAAATTGCCATCTGCATTGAAGTATCATCATCTACAAAAAGAATTTTACCCATAACAACTCCTACTCTTTCTTTTATTTTCTTACTTTAATTAGGTCTTCTATAAAAAGGATAGCTAAATAAACATTTAAATTTATTTAAAAATTAAGTTTTAAAAATCCTCTTTGATGCTTTTAAATTTTTTAAGAACAAAAATAAATTATTTTTTCGAAAGATTAAGCAATCAATTATATGTTATAATTCTATTTTGAATACTCAACATATCCATAAGCATAGCTATAACGATATGGATAATAAGGTGAAATTCCACTAATATTGTTTAAAATAATTCCTAAAATATTAACATTTTTCAAAAGGGAAAGGCCATGACTTATGACATCCCTTGGTGTTCTTCCTGCTTGTACTACAAGAAGCACACCACCGACATAAGTGGCTATAATTCTTGGATCTGTTGTTGAAATAATTGGCGGAGAGTCTATTATAACATAATGATTTTTCCCTTTAGACTCTTCCATTCTTAAAAAATCTGTCATTTTAGAAGTTGCTAACAATTCTGAAGGACTTGTCTGAGGTTCTCCAGCTGGAAGGATAAACAAATTATCAATTTTTGTCGGGACAATTAATGAATCTAGCTCTGATTCACCCTTAAGATAGTCCACTAACCCACGATTACCTCTAATACCAAATATTTTATGGATTGAAGGTATTCTCATATCTCCATCAACCAAAAGTACAGAATTTTGACGGTTATGAGCTAATATTATCCCTAAGTTACAAGAAGTTATACTTTTTCCTTCACCTCTTATGGAGCTTGTAACAAGAAAAGTGTTTATCGATTTGTTTCCAGATTCTGCTAATAGATGTGTCCTTAAACTCCTATATTGTTCAATAACAGGAGACCTAGGGTCTAAAAACATTACCAGATGTTCATTATATTCATCAGGTAAATCTAAGATTGTTTTAATTTCTTTTTTCTTGTCTGAAACTTCAGAAAAAAAATTTTTGATTTTGATTAAACCTTTAAGTTTAATCAATTTATTCAAAACTAAATTTATCTTTTCCATAACTCTATTGAAATATTGTTGATAAAAAATATAATTTTTATTTTATGGATTATATTTTAGAAATTCAAGGATTATAAGAGCAAAAATACAAATAAGATATATTATTCCTATAATGCCTCCAGTCAGATTAACTTTCTTTGTTATTTTGATGTCGGTATCAGTTAATATTGTTGGTATTGTCCCTATGATTGGGATTTCAAAAAATTCTTTTGCTTCATTTAAATCTCTGATTGAATGATCAAAGTATTCCAATAGCACAATAACCCCAACTCCTACTCCAACACCAAAAAATAGTCCTAATAAAATTATCCTTGCTCTGTTAGGTTTAATAGGATTTATTGGGATTCTCGGTGGATCTACTATTCTAAATTTCTCTCCTTGTTCATCTGCCTGTAGCTCCTTTGATATTCTTGCCTCTTCTAAACGCCTCAAAAGCATTTGATATATTTCTTCATTTACTCTATAATCTCTAGTAATTCTAGTTAGCTCTTCTTCCTGTTGAGGTACTCCCTGAGCTTTTTGTTGATATTCTCCAAATTTCCTTTCAAATTCATTTATTCTTGACTGATAAGATGTTATTTCAACTTCTATCGAACTTAAATCTTCCTTGATCTTTTGGTATACAGGATTTGGCAATGAAGTTTCTGGATTAAGCATAGCCTCATTGCTCTCTTTTTTATCCTTTGAGGTTAATTGTTTTTTAATTTTTTCTATCTGCTTTTTTATTCTTACTACTTCAGGATATTTATCAGTATAATTAATCAATAAACTTTTGAGTTGTTCTTCTAAATATCTTAATCTATCCTCAGTATTTCCAAAAGGATTTATGAAAGGTTTTTCTTCTTTGAGCTGTTCGAGTAATTTATCTTTTTTTAACTTTGCAATATTCAAAGACAATCTCGCTTCAGCTAAAGCTGCTTCATAGCTAGACAACTTTGATAAGTTAGTATTTATTTCTCCAGGAAGTTCTCCTAAATGTTTTTCTTTAAAACCTTTTAATGTCGCTTCAGATTTCTCTAAATTTTTCTTGTATTGATCCAGCTGGTTATTGATAAAAGTAAAAACCGAATGAGTTTCTGATCTAGATTCAGTTAAGACTGATTCAACAAAGTTGTCTATTAAAGTCCTTATCACAAGCATACAGATTTTAGGTTTTGCATCCTCGTAAGAGATTTCAAAAAGATTGACCCCTTTTACATTAACACCAATATTATCCCTCATTTTACTTATTAAATTTTCTAAACTGCTAAGTCCTTTTAAATTTACATCAAGGTCAAGTTTTTTTATAATATCTATAAGATTTCCTGTGCTGATAATCCTCTCTTTAAATGTTCTAACTTTGCTAACCATTTCATCTCCAACAGCTTGTTGGCCAACAATATTTCTTAAAAGATTCTGTCTCTCAATCAATATTAGACTTTTAGAAACATATACTTTAGGGAGGAAATAACTTATAATAGTGGTAACTGTTGTTATTATGAAAAAAACTGTCAAAAAATGAATCCTTCTTTTATAAAATATCTCTAAGTAGTCTCTTAAGTCTATTTTGTCTTTTTTTACCATCTTATATTCTGAACCTATTCAAAAATAAAGACCAAACACCTTACTAGATGAGAGGAAAATGTTGTCATCATATTCACCACTAATGCTAAAAAAACCTTTCAATGTTAAATTTGCCCCTTGTGTGTTAAATGGAGTTAAAAGTAATAAAAAAAGAATAGAGGAAATATTGTAAAAATATTTTTTCTCTCAAAAAGAATGTCTTTGTAAGAAAAATTTTGAATCTTTTCCCTCTTGAATCAATCTATCGAAAGACTTAGCTAGAAAAACCCTTCTGGAACAATTACAATATCTCCGGGATTTATCAATATATTTTTATCTATTTTTCTATCTTCTATTATATCTTTCATTTTCACTTTAATCTCCTCACTTTTATCACCTTTTTTACGTATCACTTTTGTTGCATTCTGGCTTGCAAAATCTGTAAATCCTCCAGCATCAAGAATAACATCCAAAATTGTCATCCCTTTTCTATAATTAATTGTTTTTGGATTTTTGACTTCCCCAACAACTGTTATTCTCCCACCATAATTATCATGAATAAAAATTGTATCATTTGGTAATAGGTCTATATTCATAGAAAGATCATTTTTCTCTATCAAGTCAACTAAATTTATATCATTTTTTTTGTTATTTCTAAGTATATAGGACTTTTCTAAATCTATATTATTAGTTCCTCCGATTTGTGCTAAAAATTGTAATAATGTTGTTTCTCTTTTTAATGTAAAAGCTCCAGATTGAGGTCCGACACCGTCCACAAACACATATACTTTAAAACTATTTATTCCTCTTACTATTACAGTTATATCAGGAGCTTCTATAAAATCTTTTAGTTTTTCTGTTATTACATCCCTCAACTGTAAAGGGGTAAACCCTTTTGCCTGAATATCATCTAATAGGGGAAGCGATATTTTACCGTCAGGTCTGACTACTACTTCTGTACTCAGTTCCGGATTTTTCCAAACTGAAATCTGTAAAACATCCTCTTCTCCAATAATATAATCAGAAGCTTCTACTGAAAAATCAATTTTAATTAAAGTGACTATCACAGTAATTGTTAATATAAACTTTACAAACTTCATAGCTCAATTAGGATTTGAAATTAATATGTTGCTTCTGTAGGTCTCTATTTTTATCGAAATCTACATTACTACCATTAAATTATTAAACAAAATCTTGTTGCAAATTAATAGAATCAATGACTTTATTTATTATAATATTTTAGTAATTCTTTAAGTCAAGAGCTATTTATTATATAAACTATAATACTATTTCATTAACACAAACAAAATATATATTGAAAATTTACTATATTTGCTTTTTAGAAATTAAATCATTATGATTAAACTTAATATTTTATTTAATTAAAAGTTAAAACAGTTGAGCCGACACTATTAATTCGAATTATGAATAAAGATAAAAAAGTAATAATTTTAGGTGCGGGTCTTGCAGGATTGTCCAGTGCCTGGAAATTATCTGAAGCAGGATATGATGTTGAGGTAATAGACAAGAAGCCTGAAGTAGGCGGGTTGTCCGGCACTTTAAACTACAAGGGATTTCTATTTGATTACGGTGGTCACAGGTTCATTACTAAAAACCATGAGGTCTTAAAAGAGATAAAAAAACTGCTTGGCAATGACTTCTGGCTCAATCATCGGAAAACCCAGTATTTTCTATGGCATAAATATCTGAATTATCCCCTTGAGCTTAAGGACATGCTTCTGAAGGTGAACCCGCTGATTTCAACAAAGGCGATGCTGGATTATTTCTGGACAGTTCTCAACAACAAAATTAAACCGGTAAAAGAAGAATCTTTTGAAGATTGGGTAGTCAACAGATTCGGCAGAACGCTCTACCTTACTTTTTTTGGCCAATACACAGAAAAAGTATGGGGAATATCACCAAAAAAAATTGATAAGGAATGGGCATCTCAAAGAATCAGCTTACTTAATTTAATGGATGTTTTAAAAAAACTGATCTTCAAGCCCAGAAATCAGCCAAGAACCTATACCACAGAATATTACTACTGTACCGACGGCATTGGTCAGATAGCATCTAAAATGGCTGAGGCAATAATAAAAAATGGCGGAAAAATTCATCTTAATTCAGAGGTCTCAAGATTAGAGCAAAATGGTAAATTAATCACTCGTGTGTATTTTGAAAAAGATGGTGTGGAGCACCAGACAAACGCTGACTGGGTTTTATCAACAATCCCTGTGAACTCCTTTGTTCTGTATTTAAAGCCTGGAGTCCCTCCGGAAATAAAAGAATCTGCTAATCATCTGCGATTCCGTTCAATAATGTTTTTAAATCTTTTAATAAATAAAGACCTGGTTACAGAAAATGACGCCCTCTATATTCCGGAGCCAAAATATTTTTTCTTTAGAATCGAGCAATTCAAACTCTGGAGTGCAAAGATGGCTCCTGCAAACAAAACCTCCCTTTCACTTGAAATAAGCTGCTTTGACGGGGATGAAATCTGGAATGAAAAGCCTGAAATAATTTATGATAAATGCCTCTCTGGCCTTAAAGAAATGGGCTTAATAAACGGCGAAGGGCTAATCGAGGACTATTTTATTGTAAAAGAAAAAGAAGTTTACCCTGTTTTTGAAATCGGCTACAAAGAGAACATCAATGCTATAAGAAACTACCTTGACAATTTTGAAAATTTGATTTGCTACGGCCGTCAGGGCAATTTCCAATATATCCATATGCACCATGTCGTTGATATGGGCTTCCGGGTAGCAAAGTTTTTTGAAGGAAAGTTCAAAAAAGATGAAATCACAAAAGTCGGAACTGATAACGAATATTTTGGATAACTTGCTTCAATCTCAAATGAGGTTTTGCAAACAGTGTTTTCTGCAATAAATACTTTCGAGAATTTAATTTGCTGTGGAAGACAGGGACTCTTCAGATACAACAACATGGATCACTCAATAGAAATGGGACTGTCAACTGCTGAACACATACTCTTTGGTTTGCCAAGAGATAAGATATATAAAGTTGCTGATGAAGATGAAATTTTTGAGCATGAAGGAAAACAAGCTCACGTAAATACAAAAGAATTCTGAATTTGGAAGACTTTGAAGATTAATAAGGAATTAAAATGAAGGTTTTATTCTATGCAAGAGGCTCAGAAATATTTGGCATCGAGTATATCTCAGCAATATTAAAAGATACTGGACACCAAACAGATATTATCTTTGATACGGGTCTTGATGATAATCTCTACTTTAAAAATATCTTTATCAATCGTGAAAAATTCTTTCGAAAATTAATTAGAAAAACCCAGGATTTTAAACCTGACCTCTTAGCTCTCTCTTTTGTAACCAATGTATTTCCACTTATTCCTGAATTAACTGAGCGCTTCAAAGAAAACTTTGATATTCCAATAATTGCAGGAGGTATCCATCCAACTCTTCTTCCTGAAGAAGTCTTAAAAGTTAAAGGTATAGATATGGTTTGCGTTGGAGAAGGCGAAGAAGCAATGTTGGAATTAGTTAATAACATGGAGATGGGAAAAGAAGATCTTACAATAAAGAATATCTGGTTTAAGATAGATGGTAAAATTATAAAAAATGAGCTTCGTGATTTAGTGGCTTTGGATAATTTGCCAGTTCCAGACAAGGATCTTTTTGCTCCCTTTTTCTGTTTTTCTGACACTGTCCATTTAATAGCTACTCGAGGGTGCCCTTACAGGTGTACCTATTGCTACAATCATATCTACTGGGAAATGTATAAAGATAAAGGAAAATTTTTGCGGCAACAGAATGTTGAAAAAGTAATAGAGGAGCTTTTAATTTATAAAAAAAAATATAATCCTCAGAATTTTTTCTTCCAAGATGATACCTTTACTTTTAATAAACCATGGTTAAAAAGTTTTTCAGAATTATATAAAAAAAATATCAACAGGCCTTTTTCTGTTATTTCACATCTTGAAAGAATAGATGAAGAAGTCTTAGAATATTTAAAAGCTGCAAACTGCAGTACTCTTTTTGTCGGAATTGAATCTGGGAGTGATAGAATACGAAAAAAAGTCTTAAATAGAAATATCTCAAACGATGATATAAAAAAGAAAATGAAATTAATAAAAAAATATGCCATGAAAACTGTTACATTCCTGATGTTTGGTTTGCCTCATGAAACTGAAAAGGATATGTGGGACACCGTAAACTTAATAAAAGATGTAAAGCCTAATTATGTAGGTGCTGGTACTTTTTATCCATTTCCCAAAACAAGTCTAACAGAATATTGTGTCAAGGAAGGTCTCATAGATCAAGAAACTATCCTCAGTATTAGCCTAGGGCTTGGTACGTATTCAGAAAAAACTCTTCTGAAGCAAGAAAATGCTGAATTAGCAATAAACCTGAAAAATTTAATAGCGTTTTCCAATTGGCTCCCCAGTCCATTCTCCCCCCTACTTAAAATCTTAGCTAAAACAAAATCCAAATGGCTGATGAAATTAATAAAATTAATATGGATTATTACCATGCCTTGCAAAAGTCCTTTGTATAAATCCAGGCTAAAGGAATATTTAAAACAATTAAAATTAACCATATTTGATATTTCTTAACACACTATATCTTTAAAAAAATAAATGATATATATATTGCTCCCAGCATATAATGAAGAGAAGGCAATCTGGAAATTGATAGAGAGGGTAATAAATCTCAGGAAGAATTCTAATCTTTGCCTTTCAATCTTAGTAGTTGACGATGGAAGTACAGACAATACAGCCAAAGTATTAGATAATTTCAAAAAAAATATTTCCATCGAAGTAATATCCCATGAGAAAAACAAAGGTCTTGGCGAAGCCCTGAAATCCGGAATCCTTTTTCTCCTCACAAAACTCGCGGATGATGATATAATAGTCACAATGGACTCTGATAACACCCATAACCCATCCCTTATTCCCCTGATGGCTAATGAAATAGGTAAAGGCTGTGATATTGTTATCGCATCAAGATTTCTGGGAGGGGGTAAAGAAATCGGTGTTCCTAACCTGAGAAAATTTTTAAGCAGATGTGCCAGAATGATTTTTAATCTTCTTTTCCAGACCCGGAATGTAACTGATTATACCTCTGGCTACAGGGCTTTTAAAGCTGCTGTTATAAAGAAAGCATTTGAGAAATATAAAAGTAATTTGATAGAGGAATCAGGATTTACTGCTACAGTAGAATTACTTTTAAAACTAAGGTCTATTGGTGCCAGAATAAACGAAGTCCCTTTAGTTCTCCGTTATGACTTTAAAAAAGGAAAAAGCAAGCTAAAAATAGTAAGAACAGTTTTTAGATATTTATATATAATAGTAAAATTTAGTTTATCAAAAAAAGCCGGGAAACCCTGACCATCCTGACCCATTTCAATACTTTTTAGCTTTGCGCTTTCAGTTTTAAGTTTCTTTACTGTACCATCCCATTAGAAACTAAATAATCATAAATTGTTTTTGCAACAAGTTTATGTCCCTCTTTATTCCAGTGAGAGTCTGAAGGAAGGAAAAGGTCAACTTTTTTCTCGTATTCACGCTGAGAAGGTAAAAGATCAAGAAAAGGGATTTTATTTTCTTCTGTAAAATTTGCCAGTTCATCATTTATCCTTGTTACACTGTAATTTGCGGGATTCTCATGGTACCGGATTAACTCCTTTGCAAACGATCCCTCAAAGACCTGGATTCTGTTAGGAATTAAGAAAATTAATGACTTCCCTCCTATCTGTTTTTCTAAAGAGTCAATGCCTTTTAGAAATCCTTTTGTTTTATTCATTGCCTCTTCAAGCTTAGAAGGATATTTCTTTAAATAAAATTTCATATCAAAAGGAATCCCTGAATTTTCCCAGGGCTTTTTTTTAAGGCCTTTCTTAATTAATAAGTTATTAACTCTATCCTCAAAAAATTCGTATGCCCTGCTATTCCTTTCTAAAAAGTTTTTGCGTCTCTCTTTTTGCTTATGTTCAAAAAGATCGAAGAGATAACCATCTTTAACTGTATAATGATTTATAGCCCCAATCATAACATCCTCTACGTCATATCTGAATATAAAAAGCTACTATTACTAAATCAGGTTTTAATTTAAATCCCCATTCCTTTAAATAGTAGTATTCCTGGTCAGTCCCGTAACCCATAACGCCTGCGTTTATAACCTCATATTTTTTGCCATCATTTTTTTCCCCTAAAATCGATTCTAATTGTTTAACAAATGTGTCCTCAAACTCTACCCCGGCCCCGAATGTAAAAGAATCACCAAGAACCAGTATCCTAAAAGTATTTCCTTTTTTTCCTCCGTATTCATAATCCCTGAAACCAAGAGAGTTTGTCTCAGCTTTTGCTATATAATTTCCATCAGAATCAAGGAAAACTCCTTTAAAATTTTTAACAAGTTTATAACCTCTTTTTTTATCTGTTTCATAAAGTCCTTTTGGGTGCGGAATGTATGTGTATCTATTTTTCAAAAAAAATCTAAGTACGATTTCGAGCATTAAAAAGCAGAAGAGCAATGAGGATAATATTAAAATTACATTCTGAAAGGCTTTCTCATATTTGGTCATAGTTTCCTTTTGGAAAAATACTTGAATAATTTAGGTAAATAGTATTAATGTCTAAAAATCAATATATTTTACAATGGATAAAGAAATCACAAATAGAAATAGTATAGAAAAATTAAAATATTCTTTAATTATATCAGGCATTGTCATTTCAGCAATCCATCTAATCAGTCCATACATTCCTTTAAAGTTTCTTTGGGGATTTAATTTTTTCAGGTTCATCTCATTACCATCACAAATAATTCTTTTTATTCTTGGAATTTTAGTTTCAATTTCTTATTTTAATGAACTGATAAGTAAATTTTTAATTTTTATTATAGAATACTTTAATAAAATTTTTAATAAAATTTCCACTAAGACACTCTATATTATTATATCCTTCCTTTTTTTCATTATTTTCTGGATATTCCGCTCAAGAAGACTTTATGGAGACGGTGTTTTTGCCGGATATGTCATTAAGGATAAAGTGTATTTAACAATTGATGGCTTATATAATTCAATATTTATCATCTCCCATTTTTTAATATCCCATGCATATAAAGCAGTGCTTAGACTTGACTATCCGTATGGATATTTTGTCACTTTCGCTTTAATCAACTGCATTTTAGGAAGCTTCTTTATTGCCGCACTTCTCTTCATATGCAAAGAACTCTCAGATAACATCTACAGGAAATTTTTTATTTTTTCCTTAATAATTTCACAGGGAGGAATTCAGATCTTGTTTGGTCATGTAGAAAGCTATACAGTACTCTTAACAGGAGGAATATTTTTTATACTTCTGGCATATTATTATATCCAGGGTAAGATTAATACATTCTTACCTGTTTTTACTCTCATCATAGCATCTATCCTTAAAATTACCACTATACAGTTATACCCTGCTTTAATTATCTTGGTTTTTTTAAAACTGATAAGAAAAAAAGATTTAAAATCAATTTATGAATTATTTTTAATATTGGGAATACCTCTTTTAGGGCTATTTACTTATTTAATAATGGCTTGGAAAACAGGAAAATTAAAGCTCTTTCTTAATTTACTCTTTTTTGCTGATAACTTTTTCCCCTTAATAAATCCAAAATCCCATAATCATTTATATACCCTTATCTCTTGGGATTATTTAATAGTCTTTATCAATGAATTAATCTTAATATTTCCTATGGGAATATTACTGGCAATTTTTCCCCTATTTTTTTACAGAAAAAAAATAGAATATAAAGATCCATTTTTTATATTTCTTTTAAGTTCGTCATTTTTCTGCCTTCTTTATAATGTCATCTCATATCCAATCTTAGGACCATTCAGAGATTGGGACAAGTATTCACTCACCTTTCTCCCGGTAAGTTTATTAGGAGTTTATTTATTGAATAAATATGTGAAAGAAGACAGACATTTCTTCTCAATAGCTTTACTGGTTCTGACTTTTTCACTTATCCATACGGTCCCCTGGATACTGGCTAATAATCAGAAAATTTTAACATTAAAACCTGAAACCGAATATACACACATAAGGGATTATCTGGCCGGAGAAAATTATTTAAAGTCTTCTATCAGATCAGTAGACAATAATAATATTAAAAATAGAAATGCCCTTAAATGGTTTACCTTAGCGGCAAAATCTGATGTAAATTTAGGAGGAGATAATGATGAAATTGCTTTAAGATATTACCAAAAGGCAATTAATGAAAACCCGAATTTTGCTGAAGCCAGAAACAATCTTGGAGTAATATATGATAAGATGGAAATGTATAATCAGGCATCAGATGAATTCAGAAAAGCGTTGGAAATAGACCAGAATCTAGCGGAAACTCATAATAACCTGGGCATCCTCTTTGCAGACTGGATGTGGTGGAATGAAGCTTATTCTCATCACAAAAAGGCAACTGAACTGAATCCGAATTTGGCACAGGCTCATAATAATTTAGGAATAGACTATGCAAATGTGGGAAAGTATAAAGAGTCTATAGAAGAATTTAAAAAGGCTCTGGAAATAAGTCCCGATTTGGAAATATCCAAAAAATACCTTGCCCTGATTTCAAAAATAATAAAAAAGTAGTTACCAATTCTCTGTCTGCCTACCAATGCTGACTGATAAAATCAGGCAGAAACTTCTGCCAGTACAATGACCCAGGGAAATGGAGTTGCTATCTTTAAGATTTTAAAACCATCATTTTTTAATAATCCAAGAAACTGTTTTTTTGTCCAATTTTGCAAATGTTCAGGGTCGTTTCCGAATCTGAAAAAATTTTTACATCGCAAAAAATTTGAAATCCTAAAAAGTGGTTCATGGGGAATACTTATAAGAGCATATTTACTTGTAATATTCTTAACTATTCTTAAAATCTCGTCAGGCTTTTTCATATGTTCTAATACCTCAATTAACATCACAAGCTCAAAAGACTTTTTTTCACATTGAAAATTATTAATATCACACTCAATAAATTTTGCTCTTGGATTTAAATCCCGGGCTAAATCCAGCGCTTTAGTATCTATATCCACCCCTGTAATTTCAAGATAAGAATAAAATTTAGACAATTTATTGATTACAAACCCTTCTCCACACCCAAGATCTAAAACTTTTTTAACATCAATAGTACCAACCATTTGCAAAATCTCATTTAGGAATCTATCTAATAATATTTTAACAAATGGGTTCTTGCTCTGGTATTTCTGAAGGTTGCCATAAGACTGGTGGGATATCACAGAGAAAAAACTCCTCTTTTATATCTCCGAGATAATAATATCTTTATTACTCTCTTTAACAAAGCGAGCGGTAATCATCTCACCTATAAGACCCATAGAGACAAATTGGACACCTAAGATTAACATGAGAATCCCCAATAGCAAAAGGGGCCGATCCCCTATCTTATAACCCTGAAATCGTAGGAATGACATATAGATACAAATCCCAAAACCTGTTCCGGAAACTATTATTCCTGATATTCCAAAAAAATGAAGCGGCCTTTCTTTATACCTTGTAAGAAGCAATACTGTGAGAAGGTCAAAACAACCCTTAATAAACCTTCCAGGACCATATTTAGATTTTCCAAATCTTCTATAATGATGCTCAACAGGGATCTCACTTACTCTAAATCCTCGACCAGCAACGAGTATGGGAATATATCGGTACAACTCCCCATAGATGTTTATCTGCTCTAAAACCTCACGTCTGTAACATTTAAAGCCACAATTAATATCGTGGAGCCTCACACCAGTAAATAATGCCGTCATCTTATTGAATATCTTTGATGAGATAACTCTGAAAAAATGGTCATTCCTTTTTTGCTTCCATCCAGAAATGAGATCATATTCCTCTTTGATTTTTTGTAAAAACTTCGGGATTTCCTCCGGCTCATCTTGTAAATCCCCATCCATGGTAACAATAATCTTCCCTCTTGCACGTTGGAATCCAGTAGAAAGGGCTACTGCTTTCCCAAAATTCTTCCTTAGCTGAACCCCTCTAATGCTGTGATTTTTTTCATTAATTTCCTTAATGAAATCAAAAGAACCATCTGTACTTCCATCATCGACGAAGAGAACCTCATAATTTGTACCAATTCTTTCTAACACATTGACTAACTTACTTGAAAGCTCCTTTAAGCTTTCTTTTTCATTAAAGACAGGAATAACTACTGAAACATCAAGAAAGTTTTCCATATGCTTTAAAACCTAATTTTCCTATGAAGTTTCCAATTGAAGCTCCCCACAACAAGCTATGGAGAATTTCCAAATGTAAGGAATTTTTTTATTTTTATTATATTCGCTCGCTAACCTAGTAGCAAGCTGCAAGGAATACGCTCACTATGCATTTTCAAAAACATCTTGTAAACTCAAAATATTTTTTAAATTTAGCATTTCCAAATTATAAAAGCAAGTTTTTACACAACACAACTACAAATCTGGCTATACCCCAAAAAATAAGATTTTTCCTTTATACCCTCTCTGATTACCTCTCAGAAGTGCTTAAAAAAATTACAAAATCCCTGCTCTAATTATGGACACCCCAGCCAAAATACCAGTTACCTGCCTGCCGGCAGGCAGGTCTATTAACTTTAGGAAATTATCATTAAAATTTTGGGGTATTGCCAGACCAGCATAGAAATATCTTGACAATTAGCCCTTTAATAAACTATTTTTTTTATAAATGTCTATCTGTAAAAGTCTTATAATATGTATATCATTATAATAGGCAGAAAAAATTTCTCTAAATTTAATCCTCTGAAGTTTCAAATTGGAAAAAAATATATTTTCAAAAATATTTAGAAATGAAAAGCTAAGAGTCATTCTTCTTTATTCAATAATAGTCATAATTCTTACTTATCCTTTTATCTACAAAATTCATAATCACCTTTTCAGGGGTTTTCTAAGAAGCGAATATAACAATAACCCAGTCATCTGGGAACCCAGATGGGATGGTGCACATCCTGATACTTTTGGATTTATATATACTATGGCATGGATTTCTCATTCCTTAACAACTGATCCCAAAAATCTTTTTAATGCAAATATCTTTTATCCCAACAAAAACGTATTAGCTTATCATAACCATAACTTTACAAATGCTTTAATAGCTCTTCCATTTAATGCTATTTTAAAGAATCCGGTACTGGCGTATAATTTTTTGGTATTTTTTTCATACATTTCAGCCGCCTTTGGCATGTATCTTTTAACCAAATTCTTTATTGATGACAAACTAATCTCTTTTACAAGCGGATTGATGTTTGTCTTCACATGGTTAAACTATTTTTATATCCAAGGGATTGAAGTAATTTCTACAGAATGGATACCTTTAACTTTTCTCTACCTGTTCAAATTTCTTGATTCTAAAAAAACAAAACATATTTTTTTATTTCTAATATTCTTTCTCCTTGGAGCTTTGACTTCATGGTATTTTCTCGTCTATTTGGTTTATAGTCTTGCTCTTCTCATTATTATCCAGATAATCTATAGATGGAGGGAAATCCTGACTCCCAGAAATCTAATCTTATTTTTAATCATTTTCATATTAGCTGCTGCTGTCATATATCCAATCTCATTACCATATTTAGAGAACAGACACCAGTTCCCTGACTTTAAAAGAACTAAAGCTAACACATTAATGGAGGCTGATTATTTAGATTACTATTTATTAACCATAGATAAGATGAAATATCTTCAATATATTTTATGTGCTTATATTCTGATAACCCTTTTGGGCAGAAAGAAAGATTCTGAAAACGAGAACAGACTAATGCCTGCAAAGATATTTTTTTTACTCCTTGCTTTTTTTTCATTTTTACTTTCCATGGGACCTCGTTTAAAAGCTTTTGGAAAGGTACGAAACATTCCTTTACCATATACACTGCTATTCGATTATTTCCCTGGATTTGAGATTACAAGAAACCCAAGACGATTCGAGGTTCTTTTAAACCTATCTTTGAGTTTCATAGCATGCTTAGCCATTTGGTACATAATTAAAATGATAAAGGGTGACGGTGTTAAAAAAGCTGTTAAAATCGCTTTAATCTTAATCCCAATTGTCAACTATTCCCATATAGCCAATTTCCCAAACATGCTTCAGTATTGTCCAAGGGGCGATGAAGTCTACAAAGTTTATAAATGGCTTGCTTCTTTAAATGAAGATGTATCTATCTATCAAACTTCATATAATAAACAAAATGGTTTTGCAAAGCCTGGCCATAGTATGAGAGAAGCAATTTATACTTACTATTCAATTTATCATTGGAAAAAAACCGTAAATGGGATTGCTACATGGATACCTCCGAGTTTTCGAAAACTTATTAATATGGAAGAACAATTCCCTTCCAAAAAGTTTCTAAATGAATTAAGGAACCTCGGCACTAATTATATAATAGTTATAGACTGTGTTGGTGATCTTCTGGACGTAAAAAATGGACCTTTAGAAGAATTACTTAGAGATAATGAAATAAGACTGATAAAAAAAGATACTGGCATAAAAAAGCTGAGATACAACTACGCCTATGAGATAATTTATAAAAATAAGTCACCCCAATATAAAGATATCCCTTCCTAAGGATTATCTTAGCCCTATTTTTGATTTTACTTTAATCTATGTTTAATTTATAAATTAATAATATAATTCAAAAAAAGATGAGTAAGACCAATTCAGCAAAAAATAAAATAATTACCTTAACTTTTTTGATATTTGCATTTTTAGTAATCAGAATTACTTTTCTCCTCCTCTCCTTTTACTTCATTAACAACCATGAAGAACTTTACAATGGTACTTTTGCTCATGATTTTATAAATAACCCAAAACTATTCTTCAACTACCCTGCCCTTCCGCTCAGCTATCAGTACATGCCTTTTGCAGGAGGAACTTTAGTCGTCAGCCTTTTAGCAACACCATTTTTTTTTATTTTTGGAAGTTCTATATTTTCACTAAAATTGTTATCACTTTTTATTTCCATTATTGCATTTATAATATTTTTTCTTTTACTTGAGAAATTCTTCAGCTTAAAAGCTGCCTTGATTTTTGGAATCCTTTCTGCAATTTCACCGCCTTATCCTGTTATTATGTCCCTGATCCTTTGGGGAAACCATTACGAATCAATTTTACTTTCCGCACTTCTTATCTTCTTAATGTTCCATTACTGGACAAGGAATAAAAAGGAAAATTACAGGTATCTTATTTTTTCAGGTTTAGTTGCTGGATTTGGAATTTATTTTGACTATATCTTTTTTATAACTGTTGTTACAGTTATAACTTTTCACTTTTTGTATAATAGAGGCACTCTAAACAAGAAAGAGATGCTTTTATCTCCTATATCAATTTTAATAGGGCTGATCCCGTGGTTTTTTAGTATAATTTTCTTTAAACTCGACAACCTCACAATTTACCAGTTACTTAAGGCAAACTTCTCACCTGACTACCTAATTAAAAAGTTTCTAAACTTGGTGGTCCTTGATATTCCTAACTTTTTCTGGATAAAAGAATTTTATCTCTTTCGTATTAACGTTTTCTCAAATATTTATTATTTACTTTTTTTAATCTCATTTTTTTATTTTTTATTTACCGGTATAAGAAGTTATCTAAAATTTAGATTACTGCCAAAAGAATTTTTATTTGTAGTATATATAATTTTATTTTCTATAATTTTTACTCTTTCTAAATTTACAACCAGTGACACTCTACTTGAGTTAAATCTCAATCTCCATCCTTTTAGAATTTACCGCTATAGGTTTCTGGTTCCGTTATATCCTTTCATCATAATTCTGATCTCATTATTCTTAGCAAAGCTGAAGAAACATATTGTTTTTATTCCTATAACTGCAGCCCTTCTGATAATCTCTTTAGCTTCATACTCAGATTATCTCTCCACAAAAACTATAGGTGAGTGTTTTATTTATAAGGGCTATAGTTACAACATTCTTTCTGAAAAACTAGCAAGCAATTACAGCCTGAAGAAATGTAGTGAAATAATTAGTAATTTGCCGAAGGAATATCGTCTTAAGCTTTATAAAGGGCTGGGGTTCTATTTTGCACAAAATGAAGGTGGATTCATACTGAATAAAAAAATATCACAATTTATTAATATAAATTATGAAAATTCATTTTATGAAGGGGTTGGGGGTGGACTAACAGAAAGATATAAAAATTTTAATGAAAGCTTAAAAATAATAGAGAAATTTGACGACAAAAACAAAATTCATTATCTCATGGAAGGGATAATGGAATTTTCCCCTTTGTTTAACAGTTTTAAGGATATTACTGAATATTTAAACTCTTTGGCAAGTCAACAGTCTGATTACCTCTACAAGGCAATGGGTAAAGGTGCATATATATTACTAGGCCCCGATTATATTAATAAAGCAAGAAGTGAAACTGAAGGCAGTAGCAATATCATAATCTCTTTTTATAACGGTGTTGGAGAGGCAATATGGGAACAGATTATTGATAAGAGGCAAACATTGTTGGGCAAAAAGGATATCCCTTCAATATTCCATGCAGATTACGACACAACACTTTCTAAAATATTAAACAGCAACAACGTGCTTAATAAAATTGATAAAAATATTTTACCTTATGTCAGGGAAGGACTGGAAAAAAATATTAACCTCAACAACCTTGAATGAGTTCTGTCTATGAATCAGAACTAAATCATTTTTTTATGAAAGGAATTAATGACTAACTCGCTTAAATTTAAAACTCTTTTAAAGGTTTCTTGCCTTTTATTCTTATTATTACAGTTTCAGGGATGTGACCTTCTTGCAATTTTCTCCGGCACCCCAAAATATATTTTGTTTATTTCTGTTGATACCCTAAGGGCTGACCATCTGGGTTGTTACGGCTACAGCAGAAAAACTTCCCCTACTATTGATAAAATAGCAAAAGAAGGAACGCTTTTCGAAAATGTTGTTTGCCAGCGGGGAATAACCCTGCCATCATTAGCCTCTGTAATGACTTCAAAATATATAAACCAGCACATGCTGAAAGATCATATTTATGGCAATACCTTAAAAGATGATAAAACTACCCTGGCTGAATATCTTTCAAAAAATGGATATTCTACCCGAGCATTCTCAGCGAGCCTCCTTGTCAATCCGTTAACCGGAATCCATCAAGGCTTTAAAGATGTTACTGTTGAAATAGATGAAAGGGAGCTCACAAATATGGCTTTGAGCTGGCTTAAGGATTTTACCGGTAAAAAACCTGATGGAAAGTTTTTTCTGTGGCTTCATTATATGGACCCCCATGAACCCTACACGGCAAGAAAACCATATATAGATAAATTTGAACCAAGCCACAAAGGAAGTTACGCAAACGAAATTAGTTTCGACGTAACAGAAAAAATGTTCCTTGAAAAAAGAAACCTCAGTAAAGAAGACCTTGATCATATTATTGCCCTGTATGACAGCCAGATCCCAAGGGTAGACGACTTCTTAAGGGAAATAGTTGAAGAATTGAAGAGGTTAGGAATCTACGATAAAACCCTTTTGGTTTTTTTTGCTGACCACGGTGAAGAGCTCTACGAGCACAATTTCTACATTGAACATCACAGGTCAGTTTACGAATCTGTTTTAAGAATACCCCTGATTATGAGATATCCTGGGAAAATTCCTGCAAACAAAAGAGTTAAAGATGTGGTGGAATCCATTGATATTACTCCTACAGTACTTGAATTTTGTAAAATCTCCCCATTAGATAAATTAAGTGGAACAAGTTTAAAACCACTTTGGGAAGAAAAAAAACTTAAAAAGGATTTTGGCGTCAGCGAGTGGTGGAATCTGATCTTTACTCTAAGAACACGGGACTGGGTCTATATCTGGAATCCAACCGGCTGCTGGCCAACAGACTCGAGATATTCCGGGGGAGATTATCCCGTTGAAAAAGAGGAGCTATATAATATAAAGTTTGACCCTAAACAGAAAAACAATCTGGTTACTAAAAACCGCGAACTTGCAGATACCCTCAAGGCAAAGGTTACAACATGGATGACTTCTACCTTTGGCAAAAAAGAATGGACAAAGGAATTTAAAATTGAACAAAAACCAAAGTTAAATAAGAAGATGGAAGAAGCCTTAAAGAGTTTAGGATATATTAAATAGATGGCAGACTCTTTTTGGTATTCTAACAGGGCTTAAAAATTATCCGTTAATTGTTTTCGGAGGCTAATTAGTGAAATATTTTTGTAAATATAAAACATTTTTATTACAAGTTTTTATTCTGTCATTTTTATTATTGCCGTTTTACAGGTGTGATTTTTTACCAATTTTCCCTGATGCTCCAAAATATATTTTGTTTATTTCTGTTGATACCCTCCGGGCTGATCATCTGGGTTGTTATGGCTACAGCAGAGAAACATCTCCTGCTATTGACAAAATAGCCAAAGAAGGAACACTTTTCGAAAATGTTGCCTGTCAGCGGGGAATAACTCTACCTTCATTAGCTTCAATAATGACCTCAAAATATACAAGTCAGCATAAATTGACTGAAAATGTCCGGAACAATATTTTGCCAGATGACAAGATTACTTTAGCTGAATACCTTATAAAAAATGGATATTTTACCAGAGCTTTTAGTGCAAGCGGACTTGTCAGGCCGGAGTTTGGAATTCTTCAGGGTTTTAAGGAAGCAACTTTTGAGCTTGATGAAAGAAAGCTTACTGATAGGGCAGTTAGCTGGCTTAACAATTTTATCATGAAAAAGCCAAAAGAGAAATTTTTTATGTGGATACATTACCTTGACCCCCATGAACCCTACACAGGAAAAAAACCATATATAGACAGATTTGAATTAAACTACAAAGGCAATTACGGAAATGAAATTGATTCTAATGCGGCAGAAAAAATCTTTCTTGAAAAAAAAACCCTCAGCAAAGAAGACTATGACCATCTAATTGCTCTGTACGACAGCCAGATTTCAAGAATAGATGAATTCATAGGGAAACTAATTGAAGAACTAAAGAGGCTCGGAATTTACAATAAAACTCTCCTTGTCTTTTTTGCAGACCATGGAGAGGAGCTCTATGAACACAATTTCTATATACAACACCAAAGGTCAGTTTATGAAAGCGTTTTGAGAATTCCTGTAATTATCAGATACCCTGAAAAGATTCCGGAAAACAGAAGGATTAAAAATGTGGTAGAATCAATTGATATTATGCCAACAGTACTTGAATTTTGCGGAATTAAACCAACCGATAAAACGAGTGGCACAAGCTTAAAACCTCTTCTGGAGGGAAAAGAGCTTAAAAAGGATTTTGGAGTCAGCGAATGGAATAATTCAATCTTTATCCTGAAAACATCAGGATGGGCTTATATCTATAATCCAAAAGGAATTTGGCCAACAGATCCGAGGTTTGAAGTGGGAGAATATCCTGTTGCAAAAGAAGAGTTGTATAATATAAAGCTTGACCCTAAACAGAAAAACAATCTGGTCTCCAAAAACCGCGAATTTGCAGATACCCTCAGGGCAAAGGTTATGACCTGGATGACTTCCACCCTTAGTAAAGAAGAATGGTCAAAAGAATTTAAAGTTGAAGAAAAACCAAAATTAACCAAAAAGATGGAAGAAGCTTTAAAGAGTTTAGGATATATTAAATGATATTTAAAAATCAGCTTGATAAAATTATCATTTACAACTCACATAAAAAAAACCAGTTCAAATCTATATTAGTGGCACTCATTGGATTTTGTGTGGGACTTTTGGTTTCTTCTATTGTTATTCATTACCTCCCTTCCTCTTCTTCTGACCTGGAAAAAGCGAAAGAACTTGGAATCGTAAGTCTGTCTGTATTGGCAGGTTACCCAAAATCACAAGAAACAATATATTATATAGCCGGTTTTTTTATCACTCTCCTGGTTTCGCTATCAATATGGACTGCATGGATGGTTTATTCATCAAAGAAATACGAACCAGTAAAAAAAGAAAACCTTTCTCCGCAAAGTCCAGCAGATTTAAATGGAGTAAATTATAGTAGCTTTCTCACCAAAACTAATCTTCTCAGCTTCCTTTTGGTTATAACAGCAATCTTTATACTCACCTATAATAAAAATTTTTTCTATTCCAACTGGTTTAACCACTATACATTTTTTTCTGAGGAAGGACAGCATCTTTCTTATGCAAATGATATCCTTCATGGCAAAAAACTATATAAAGATACATATGCAATTTATGGCCCCTTAATGGAATATCCTCTGGCACTTTTGATGAAATTTTTCACTCCCTCCATCCTGATTTCAAGGATTTACACATACTCTCTTGACTTTATTGCCTTTGCCCTGATCTATTTATTATCAAAAGAGATTTTTTTAAAAAAAAGTGCCATCATAATAAATCTATTAATATTTCTCTCTTTCTATGCTCCGGTTTTTCCGGCTCCCAACGGTTCAATACTGAGAATATCCCTTGCACTTTTTGGTGTTGTTCCTCTTGCACGCTATATCAAAACCAAAAAATCATTTTATGCTGGATTATCAGGAATATTCTTAAGTGCCTCTCTTTTTTTCAGTCATGAGACAGCAATATGCCTCGCCATCTCTTCTTTCTTCATGCTCATGTCTTCCAAATTCATTCAGGAACATGGAAAAGCTCGGATTGGCACGAAATTCTTTTCAAACTTTACACTTGGATTCAGCATAATTGCCCTTCCTGTAATTCTTTTTCTTTTATATGAGGGAACTTTTTCCTATTACCTTGAAGCTTCCATATCCTATCCTAAATACGTGACTTTAGGTTTTGGTGGAATCCCTTTCCCAAACCTGTTTATTGAATTTAAAAACATTATAAAACACTTTTCCTATAATAGTTTTAAAAATTTCTTATTCGTTTATGCAGCATACTGGCCAATCATTCTTTACTTAGGAGTAACTTTGCATCTTATTATTAGTATAATATTAAAAAACTTCAATTACAAAAAATTGATAGCCTCCGGCATCCTCATTTATGGAATTATTCTGTTTAAAGGCGCTCTTGGAAGGTCAGGAATTGATAGGAACTATTTGTTACTGCCGCCTGCAATAATACTTTCCATTTTCTATGCAGAAAAACTGCTAATTAAAATTTATGAAGTATATAAAAACAGATTACGCAACAAGCTGGGTTTAATAGCGCTATATTTTACCATCCTGATTTTTATTGGCGAAGGGTTGCTTTCATACGCAATCTGGCCCGCTCACTGGTGTATAGAATATTTCTTTATTTCCAACATTAATAAGGTATATAATTTAAATCTCAATGCCATTAATGATATGGTTGTTTTAAAAATTCCACGAAGTGGGAATATAAGATTGCCGAGGACTCAAGCAGAAAGAATCAAGGCAGTTGTAGAATATGTCAAAAGCAACCTTACCGGCAAAGATTGCATTTTTGTTTTTCCCAATGATGCCACATATTATTTCCTGCTTGACCGGCCAATGCCAGCACGTTTTGGTGTGCTCCATGATGCAGCCACTATTGGATTAAAGGAAGAAGTGGTAAAATATTTAAAAGAAAATACTCCGAAGTTTGTAATAAGTAATATGGGTGAATGGCAGGTTGACAGAATCCCTGAAGAAATTGAATTTCCACAGATTCTAAAATATATTAATAACAATTATCATTTTGAAAAAGAAATTTACGGAGTCAATATTTTAAGGAAAAACTAATATTTCTATCTAATAAAAATGGAAAATCAGCATATAGATTTATCAGTTGTAATACCCGCTTTTAATGAAGAAAATAGAATTTTTAAATCTCTTGACGCTATTGATACATATCTGTCCTCTAAGAATCTCAGATATGAAATAATAGTGGTTGATGATGGAAGCAATGACAATACACCCTCCATCGTAAAAGCGTTCTGCAAAACTCACGCCAGGGCCTTTTATACAACTTATGGGAAAAATATGGGTAAGGGCTATGCTGTAAGACAAGGTGTAAATATTTCAAAAGGATATTTTGTACTGTTTTCCGATGCTGACCTTTCAACTCCAATAGAAGAAATAGAAAAATTAATTAAAGCTATCAAAAGCGGCTATGATATATCAATTGGCTCAAGGGCTTTATCAGACTCGGAAATAATTATCTCACAACCCTTTTACCGCAAAACAATTGGGAAAATTTTTAATATTCTGGTAAGGTTACTCATATTCGGAGGAATAAAAGATACTCAGTGCGGATTTAAATGTTTTACGGGAACAGCAGTAAAAAAGATTTTCAGCAAATGCAGAATAAACGGCTTTAGTTTTGATGTTGAAGCGCTTTTTATCGGGAAAAAACTTGGTTTTAAGATAATGGATATTCCTATTCAATGGATTAACTCGCCTGAAAGCAGGGTTCACCCTATAAAGCATTCTCTGGCAATGATAAAGGAACTCCTGCAGATCAGATGGAATGAGATGAGAGGGTTGTATAAGTAGCCGCAGGCTTTAGCCTGCGTTATATGGCGCAACCTAAAGGTTGCGGCTACAAATTATTGCCACTTTTAGTGAATAAGATACCCTTTTCTTTCCTCTAAAAAAAATCCAAGACATAATACAGAAAAAACATACCCTAAATAGTTGTCATGCAAAAATCTTGAGAAGTAGAGCAAGACAAATGAAAGTATTCCGTAGCTTATGAGCATGAAATTAATAGTATTATTTTTAAGCTGTCTCCTTAACAAGAAGTAAAGTAATGGCAAACCTGTTATAAGCTGGAGATATTTAAACGGGAAATAATCACTTTTCGAATACCCAATAAATAGTAAAAGATTTGAAAAGCCATAACCAGGAGTTCCACCCAGAGGATATGCCTCATCCCAGTTAAAGATATCTTCTTTAAACGAGTGAAAATCCAATATTAAAAATGGAAGAATAAATATTAGAAAAATAAGAATAAAAGGATATGTATTTTTAAGAAGAAACATTAATTTTTTCCCCAAATTCTCTGATTCATTATTTTTGCCCCAGATATAAGTTATAAAAAAAGGGATTAAAAACCATGCTGTGGGCTTGCTGACACAGGCGAGCCCCAAAAAAACAGATGCAGTTTTAAGCCTGTCGCGCATCAAAAAAAGGAAACTCATTAACAGCCAGAATAACAAGAATATTTCATTCCTGCCATCCGCAAGAAAATAAGTAAAAAATGGATTTAATGAAATGGTGATAAGAAGCAGAGCCTTACTCCTGAAATCAATGGCAAGCTTCGGAATAGTATATAGAGATAGCCCAAACATTAAGATGTATATAAACCTCATATCAAACCACCCTATTGTAGCTTTTGATAAAAAATAAAAAGGAATAGGGAAAAGAAATGTAAGAGGCAAGTATGTGTAGTGATGAATAAGGGAGTTTTTTATTTCATCAAGTTTATACACAGTATAATGCTCATCAAGGATTGTATTATAGTAGTCTTCATGATAAGGGTTTTCTCCTTTTATAAAATACTTTATGGCTTCTTCTGTCTGAATAACTCCGCCGTCATGGGCAAATTCATAGGGGTTCCCATTATGTCTCTGAGAAATTCTATGAAGACAGGGGATAATGGCAAGAAGTGATATAATAAGAATAATTATTATAAATTTGCATGTATTTAGGTAAGAAATATTATTTTCCCGTGCATTCAGCATCACATCAATTAACAGGTAAATTCCAAGGAGGAAGATTACAATCGGATGAACTACTAATCTTATCTCAGCAGGAACAAATTTGATTACTGAGAGGGTTGCAAGAAAAAGAATTATTGTATCTATTGAAATTATGTTTTTTTTCACTGGATGTATCCTAAAGCCCTTATCTGGTCTTTTGTCTTTTCATCTACTTTTGTTTTTACCGCCGGGACTGCTGTTTTATTAATATATTCCAAAAGATGATTAATTTTTCCATTAATCATTATTAGCTCTTCAGGTTTTTGTTTGATTATATTAAGAAATTCTTCACTGTCTGTTTGCAAGTTAAATAATTCTTTAGTTTCTGAAGCGCTAACCTCTTTGTTTTTAAAAAGTTTTGTAAAAATATATTTATAATTTTCCATTCTGAGAGAATGAAGCATCATAGGTTTCCCAAATGCAAACAGTTCCTCTAAAAATATAAAATCTCTCTGTTCCTCTGAATGTACATCTTTTATCAAAGGTAAAAGAGACTTTCCTTCTATTGGCCCTTTATATTGAATATTCAGGATATTAAGAATTGTAGGCAATATATCAATAGTACAAACCTGATATACCACTTTTCTATTAACAGGAATATAACCCGGCAGTCTCATAATCAAAGGAACAAAAATCTCTTCCTGATAAAGAGTAAAACCATGTTCTTTATTTCCATGCTCAAGGAAAGCTTCTCCATGGTCAGAAAGCAATATAACCAATGTGTTTTTAGTAAGGTTTAGCTCATCAACAGTCTTTAGCAATTCTCCGATGTTCAGATCAGTAAACTCTATCTCCCCATCATAAAGAGCCATTTCCGTCCTATTAATATCAAATCTGTCATTTCCCTTGTAAACTTCAGGATCTATCCCTTTGACGTATTTCTTGTAAAAAAAATCAGGAGGTTTATATGGTGAATGAGGATCTTTATAATGAAGATAAAGGAAAAACTTTTTATCTTTGTTATTCCTTAACCAAGGTACTATTGTACTATTGAGAATATCAGCATTAACTATATCTTGAGTAAGGAATCTATTCCTTGATATACTCATTACTATTCCTCCAATAAAGGAGTTTCTTAACACAGAGTAATATATTTTATCTTTTGTAAACTCATCAATGTAAAGGTCAAATCCTTGCTGAAAGTTAAAAGGCTTTCCAACAATTGGATTAGCTATAAAAGCAGCCGTGGTATAATTATAACTTTTCAATATCTCAGCTATAGTGGTCGCACGATCAGGCAAAATGTCCTCAAAAGTATTCGTATTATGCTGAGTTGGATAAAGTGATGTAAAAAGGGATGCAACACTCGACTTTGTCCATGATGCTTGTGAAAAGCTGTTTGTAAATAAAACCCCTTCTTTTGCTAATTTATCAATGTTAGGACTTGTATTTTGCCCATATCCATAACAGGATAAATGGTCAGCTCGCAGAGTATCAATTAGAATTAATATTACATTTAGATAATCCTTGTTAGAAACTGTGTTTACAGAATTCTTCGCAGAAAAGGTTTCCAATCCAATTTCACGGTTTTCTTCAAAATATCCAAAACAGGTTAAACCAATTAAAAGTATTAAAATGAATACAGAAGCTATACCAAATTTAGAAATGGATAAAAATTTTGAGTTTGGTTTCAAGACTTCTTGAGGGCTTTTCTTTCCCAAACCAAAAATTCGTTCATAACATATTGGACTGAGGCTTAAAACTGAAAAAAGTATAAACAAACTTAATAAAAAGTTTATACTCCGAAAAGTCCTTGGCACATATTCTATGAAATATCCTACAAAGAAAAATCTTAAGAGCATAGTCAATCCCGCAAGAAAAAGAAAATTAACTAGAATAAAAAACCAATATCCCTTGGAAGTAGCATTATAGATCCTGAAAGAAAGGTGAAATGATAAGAGTCCGATAATTAAAATAACAAAATATAAAATAAGGTTATGAAAAACTATTTCTCTGTTGCTCATGCAAGGCCGTATCTTATTCAAAAATGGCAAGCCCCAGTTTATAAATATGATTTCTGAATATAATCCCCAATAGATAGCCATTACAGGCCATACCTTATCTAAATTATTTTCATCTTTTTTATATAGGTTCCATAACAAACAAACAGGTATAACTGGCAGGAACATTATTATTGTAAACCCAAAAGAATTTATTGAAAGAAGATATATTCCGAGTAAAACCTTTTCTGTTGATAAGAGATAATCGAATTTTATTTTATTTCGCTCATTATCTAGTTCTTTAAAAGCGGTAAACTTAATTATTTCGTAGGCACCAAATGTTATTCCAATAATAAACCCTAATAATATGAAAATTAATATTAAATATTTTCTATTCATTTACTCAGAGCTTCAATCTCTTTCAAGATAGCTTGATTATTTGGGGAAATTTTCAAAAGTTTGTTCAAGATTTCTGAAGCCTTAACTTTATCTCCTTTTGCCTTGTATATCAATCCGAGATTCCAGTAAGCCTTGTAAAGATTAGGCTCTGATTTAATTACACTTTCGTATTCAGATATAGAATTATCTAAATCTCCTTTTAAAAAATAAATATTTGCCAGATTCAGTTTTGCCATTTTATTTTCAGGGCTATATAAAAGAGCTTTTCTTAAAGATATTTCAGCGTCTCCATACATTTTCTCTATAAGCTCCATTACTCCAAGATTATTATAGTTATTAGAGATTTTCAACTTAATCTTTTCGCTTATTTCAGGATTTGTCACTTCTTTTATCATTAGTTCTTTTTCCCGCTTGGCTTCACTTAAAGCTCGCCTGTATTCCTCATGTTCAGGGTTTATCCTGACTGCTTTTTCATACTGAATAATTGCTTCATCCAGCAGCCCGATTTTATAATATAGCAGTCCGAGGTTAAACTGTGCACCCGGAATATTAGGGTTCAGTTTCAAAGCTGATTTAATCTCAACTAAACTCTTTTGATAATTTTTAACAGTTGCATATAAAGTTCCAATATTAGCATGTGCTTTGGCAAAATAGGGATTTAATTCTAAAGCTTTTTTATATGAATTAATTGCCTTATCATAAAGTTTAGCATCGGAATATGCAATTCCAAGATTATTATAGGCTATAAACATGTCAGGAGATTTTTTAATTGTATCTTCCATAAGGGTTATACTGTTTTTCCAGACCTTATTCCTCTCAACAGTCAGGATAGAAAATAATAACAGCACTGGCATTATAACAAACAGAGACTTAATTTTTAAAGTTCTGCCGGACAACTTATTAAATAATATGGAAGCAAAAGCAGCAAAAGCAATAGATGGAAGATACAAATACCTGTCCGCTTTCAAAGTAGATATTGGTATTATGTTAGAAACTGGAAGTATTGTGATAACAGACCAGATAAGAAAAAAAAGAGAGTGTGAATTAAACTTAATTTCCTTTATAGATATGATTAAAAATATTATTAACAAAATTAAGAACATGATAGATTTAAAAGTTATCTCTATTGGTATCATATAGCGCATACACAGATTAACAGGCAAAAATATCAACCTGAGATAGTCGAAGAACACTCCGTTCATCAGCATAAAATTCACTGAGAAAGTATCCCCAATATGTTCCTTTACAACTCCCTTTTCAACCCCAACTTTTAATGTAATAAAAGCAGAAATGACAGCAACTATAAAAAAAGGGGAAACCTTAGGCAAAATTGTTTTCCATTTATTTTCAATCTTATTTATAGTCAGTTCGTAAAGTATAAGGACAAGAGGCAAAATGACCACTGTTGGCTTTGAGAGAAGCGCTAGGATAAAAGAAAGCAAAGCAAATATATTGCGGTTTTTCAGATAAGCATAAAAAGAGAGGAAGAAAAATAGCCCTGACAACAAATCCTTCCTCCCTGAAATCCATGCAACTGATTCTACATGGATTGGATGGACAGTAAAGACTATTGTTCCTATAAAAGATATGAATTTATCCTTAAAAATAAATTCAAAAATCAAATATACCAGCAAACAATTTAAAACAAATAGTACCACATTGGACAGGTGAAAACCAAAAGGATTTAATTTCCAGAGATAATAGTCAATGGCATATGACAACTCTTTTAAAGGAAGATAGTCGGTTACAGTAGGAGTAGTCAGGATTTTTTTTAATTTTTCTAAATTTAAATCCTGGATCCTGTAATTGTACAGTATCAGCTCATCATCATCCCAGTTAGTAAAATCATTCCATAATGTATTGAAATAAATAATCGCAGCTGAAAAAAAGATTAACAGCAGGTATATATTCTTATCTTTTATTTTCACTTTTCTTTGCTTGAAAATGTATAGTGTGAGAATATAAAATAAATATTTCTTTTATTTGGACCCTCTCTGCGGCTTTCCGAGGGAAGCTTCAATCTCTTTTATATAGTTTATTGCAAGGCTGTTTTTGGGATCTATTTCTAAAACTTTTTTAAAATTTTTCATCGCCATATCTTCTTTGCCCTGTTCCATATATATTAACCCTAAATTTCCGTAAGCCTGGGGATATTTTGGATCAAGCTTTATTGCCTTCTCACATTCTATCCTTGCCAAATCCATTAATCCCTTTCTGTAATATACCAAGCCTAAATTGCTGTGGGCATCAGCAAGGTCAGGCCTCATTTTTATTGATTCCTTGTATTCCTTGATAGCCTCATCATCTCTTCCTTCCATAAAACAGAAAAGTCCTAGGTTGTAATGGGCATGTGGGTTACGGGGGTCTAACTTTATTACTTCATTAAATTTATCCTTAGCCTCTTTTGTTCTTCCAAGATTCATGTAAAGGGATCCAAGGTTGATATTTGCATCAGCATAATCATTTTTCAGTTTAGCTGCAGCCTTATAAAATTTTTCTGCTCTTTTGATATTTCCTTTTTTCTCATAAGCACCACCGAGATTATTCAGAATCAGATACAGAAAAGGACTTTTTCCCTCTTTTGCTAATGGCTCAAGAATCTTAATAGACTCATCCGGATGGTTTTCTCTTAAATATGCCAATCCCAGATTGCTCCTGGCAAGCTGCGAAGAAGGGCTTTTGTCATAAATATTTTTAAAAAAAATTACCTCACTATCATAATCTAAATTCCTGGCATAAGAAAGCAATGAATAGAGGACAAAAAAAATTACAAGCAGGGCAGAAACAAACCTTCTATAATTATTTTTTTGCCTGACAATACTTTCTAAGTTTTTTATTATTAATGCCAGAAAAAGACTAAACCCGACAGAAGGAATGTATAACCATCTCTCTGCCATCATAGACCCAGGTATTGGAATGAGGTTTGATATTGGAAGAAAAGTTACAAATAGCCAGAGAACAGAGAAAAGGCTCTCTTCTCTTAGCTTAAAAATACAGGCAAGAACCAGCAGAGTTAAAATGCCTATTGAAATAAATATCTCTGTATTTAGAATTGACCCGGGAGCAGGAATTTCATACCATCCAGACATCCCTGCTGGTATAAGCAGGAGCTTAATATATTTCTTTATAACTACAAGCTGCATCAAAAAGTTGGAATAAATATTTCCTCCCCAGAAATTAAGAACTGAATTTTTTTTATCCTCTAAATTTGAGCCGTGCAGAATCAGATACCAGAAAACAAAATAGAAAACGCTCAGTAAAAAATAAGGGATATAGGAAGAAAATCTGGATAATGATATTTTAATCTCTCTCCTTCCAATAACTCTGTCATATATGATAATAAGAAATGGCAGAACTATTGCTATCTCCTTTGAAAGCATTGAAAGAACATATGCAATCAGCGAAAAATAATAAAATAGTTTTTTCCTGTCCCCTTCTGCATCCAAAGACTTAATATACAGAAGAAAAGAGGTTAAAAAGAAGAAACAGCAGACAAGGTCAGACCTGCCCAAAAAAAGATTTACCGCTTCAGTATGAATTGGGTGAAGGGCAAATATTGCCCCTGAAAGAACTGACACCCACTCATTCCTGAATGTTAAGTTGGCTATATAGAAAACTAAGGCAGTGTTGCAGATATGCAGTAAGATCTGTGTAAGATGATATCCAAAAGGCTTTAATCCAAAAATAACATAGTTAAGAGCAAAGGAAAATGTAACAACTGGCCGCTGAGGAATAGGATTGGAAAAAAAATAATTTTTAAAATTTAATGGCGTCCGTAAAACATAATTATTTACAACCAATTCCTCATCATCCCAGTAAAAGGGATTGTCCAGCGAAATAGTGTATATTGAAAAAATTATTATTGCAGTAGCTGATAAAAATAATAATTTTCTGTTCATAATTATTAATTTTTTACAAAAATATCAATCGCAATACTTATGATACTTTTACCTGATTACATTGCTTTCAACCAGCTTTTCATAAATAGCCCTTGCAATTACTTCGTAGCCATAAGGAGTGCAGTGGCCATCTTTTTTCCAAAAAAGCATCTTTCCTTTTTTGATTTCTTTTATAATCTGAGGGTATGTATCTATATATAAATATCCATTTTCTTTTGAAAACCTTTCCAATCTTTTACCAGTGTAAGAAAAATCAACGTCTTTGAGAAAACTCGGAAACTCAGGTATATTAACTATAACCACAGGACTGCCAATTGACTTTCCAATCTCTATAATTTTCTGAAACTCCTGTTCAACTTTTCTCCAGTCCTTTTCATGAAATCCGTTTTCTTTATAGATTTCTTCCCATTTTGCGGGCTTTTCTTTCTTCAGCTTATAACTGATATAAGCCCTGATAAATACTCTTGCCAGATGATACCGCTTAAATAATCTCATTCCGGTTTTTCCAATATCAGATGACTCCTTTGTGCTTAAAAATCCGTTTTTAACCTGAACTGAGCTCGCTCCATAATATGTACCAATAATATCATTTGGCAAGAATCCTGCGATTATCAAATCAGGACTGTATCTTATTCCGTAATGCTCGAGCAAAATCCGTTCCGGCTCTGTGAAGTATCCTCCTGTTCCCGTTTTGATGATTTCAATTTTTTTAGGGCTGTATTTTTCATTCAGCATCTTTTCTAATTTATAAAAATATGAATCCTTAAATTCTGCTCCTGCACCCATTGTAAAGCTGTCTCCAAGCCCGACAATACGGTAAACGCCTATCGGTTTCTGATAGTTGTGCTCAAAATCCCTGAAACTGACACTATTAATCTTAACCATTACATCAAACTCTCCAGACCTTTTAATCCTGAATTTGATATTTGGTATATACTTGTAAGGAAGGTATTTATCAGTAATATAAACCCTGTAATCCTTCGGTAAGGGGCATATATTAAATATCCTCATAAATATCTCTGCCGCAATCAAAGAAACAATCAATACAATTACAAGGTATGAAATATAGAATAAGTTACTATTTTTTTTGCTTTCCAATGTAGATTTTTTCATACGTGTCAAAAAAAATTATCATTTGATTTTTTTATTGTTTTAAAATGAAAGGCGGACATTCAATGTCCGCCTTTCATTTCTACTCTAAACTTAA
>MGDH01000010.1:0-39162 GCA_001790855.1 Candidatus Schekmanbacteria bacterium RIFCSPLOWO2_02_FULL_38_14
TGGTTACTTCAGTTTTGGGTTAGTCAAAAATTTTAACTGCCTTGGCGGTGGAATGGTTGTAACGGATAATCAGGAAATATACTCAAAAATCCGCAATGAGGTTAATACTTTCTTACCACTTGCAAAATCATATCTTTTCAAAAGTGCGTTTACTGCATTCTTTGTATGGTTATTCACGCACCCATTAATATTTACATTCACTGTATATCCTGTCCTTTTATTAATCTCAGTTTTGAAATTTGACTTTATAGATAAAATGTTCAATGAAAATCCTGAAGAGATGTTAGCAACTGACTTGCCTGAATACTATAAGAGAAAGCTTGCCAATATGCAGGCAGTTATAGGTCTTGAACAATTAAAAATTCTTGACTATAACAACAACAGACGAATGGAGAATGCAATATATTTGAATAATTTACTTAAGGATTTACCTAAAATCAAACTTCCTGAAACAATTGATGGAGTAAAAAACATATACCTTAATTTTTTTATACAGGTAGAAAAAAGAGAAGAATTGCTGATGAATCTGCTAAAAAAAGGAGTTGATAGTACCAAAGGGTTCCTGCTTGCTTGCTCATATGAAAAATGGCTTTCTCAATATTTTAAAGATTGTCCGGTATCTTTAAATCTGACAACAAATGGTTTATATTTTCCTATTTATCCATCTCTCAACAAGAAAGATATTAATTATATTGCTCATTCCGTCAAAACCTGTCTTGAAAAATCTCAATGAAAACCCATGAATTAATAGATATCGGTTCCTCTGTTCTCAAAGCCCATCTTTTAAAGAGAAGCTATCCGCTGAATGTAGTTCTCACAGTGACAACAAGGTGTAATTTCAGGTGTCAGTATTGCAAAATATGGGCTCGCAACGAAAAAGATATGAGTTTAGATGAAATTATTTCTCTAATTAATGAGCTTTCAATAAACGGAACGAAACGGTTGAGTTTTTACGGAGGAGAGCCTCTTTTGAGAGAGGATATTGGAGAAATTATAGATTACGGTAAAAAGAAAGGATTGTTTCTGACTATAAATACAAACGGGTTCCTTTTGGAGCAGAATCTCGATAAAATCCGAAAAATTGACATTATTACTCTGTCCTTTGACGGATCACCCGAGATTCATGATTCACAGAAATATAAAGGAGCATATGAAAATTTAATGAGAGCTATAAAGGTTTCCCGCAAAGAAAAAATTCAGGTTTGGACTACAACCACTTTAACTAAAAACAATATTGACCAGATTGATTTCATATTAAATAAATCTCGTGAACTTGATTTTTTCACAAATTTCCAATTAGTTCACCATCCTCCTGCAGCATCAGGAGATGCAAACTGGCTTATCCCATCAGCAGAAGAATACAGAAAGGCAATTTTAAAACTCATAGAAAATAAGAGGTTGAATAAAACAAGAATTATAAATTCTCTGGAATACTTTAAAGCCCTCTATAACTGGCCTGATTATCATAAACCTTGTTATCCTTCAAAAGAGAACAATTTTACAAAAAATGTAAAATGCTGGGCTGGAAAGTTATTCTGCCATATAGATTCAAACGGAGACCTTTACGCTTGTCATCAGCATTTAAAAAAAATAAAGACATATAATATACTGGATGGAGGGTTTTTAAAAGCATTTAAAAATATTCAAAAAATTGATTGTGAAATATGTCTGGCTGGTGATTATTTGGAGTACAATCTTCTTTTTTCTCTTCATTTGGGAGCTGTCTATAACACCCTGCGGTGGAGACTTAACCTCTGAAGGCTATAATCTATTCCTCAAAAACAGTTTTTTTTACTATTTCAACTATCAAAGGTCCCCAGTCGTGGTAAGTAGAGTATATTTTAAGATCAGACAACATAAATTGTCTTCCTTCTTTTTCATCTTCTTTTCCTAATATTATTAACTTGGCTTTTCCTTTTTGTCGGATAGCCTTTACAGGTTCACCAGAAAATTCATCCCTTACACCATCAACATAGAGCTTTATTGCTTCAATGACTTGGCTTCCATCTGCTTTCCATGTAGCAACAATATGATGGGGGGTGTCATTTGATAAATTTTTAACATCACACACTGACTGATACCATCTCTCTGTGAAAATACTAAAAACTATAAAAGGTCCAGTATAGCTTTTCCTTTTAGAATCATTTATCCTGTCAAGAATCTTTATTTCCATCAGATTCTTTTTTCCTCCACCAGATATCGTTATAATATGATGACTCTTAGAATCATTCCATTTATAGGAAGGTTTTATCCAAAACTCAATAGTTCCCTCCTTCTCATTGATATTTCCATTTGCTTCAAAACTTAGACTTTTATTATCTCCGAGTAAAATCCCTTCTTTTTTTATCTCTAAAGGTGAGGGAGATTTAGCTCTTGGATTACCTTTTGCAGAATCTGCATCTATTTTGCCATGAAAACCCGCATTAAAAATTTCTCCGGAAGGAGGAAATTTATCCATTTTAATTGTTCTATCAATTCCAGCATTTAGATACCCAAGGCTTTTAAGCTTTTCCTCTGTCTTATTATCAATTCTAACTGTTTTGGGGATAGGGTTATTCATGGTTACAATCCATTTTAATAGCTCTCTCTTCAAACTTTCACCTCTATCAAAAGCCATCTGAAATAGATTTTCACTTTCACTTGGGTCCTCTTTTAAATTGAAAAACTCAGGTTTCCCCCTTACAGGAAGGGAAAGGATTAGTTTCCAATTACCCTTGCTCAATGACTTAAAATTGTGAACTTCGCTGTAACAGGCACGATCTTCAAAACTTCTATCATTAATAATAGATGAAATCAGGTCAGACCCGTAAAGCATAGCCTGTGGTTTTATTTTTAATACAGATAAAACAGTCGGCATTATATCTATCAATTGAACCCTGAGTTTAATCCTTTTCCCCTTTTCAATTCCTCCGTTATTAAATGGAAATTTGATTATAAGAGGAACTTTTATTTCAGGTTCATATAAGCTTTCTCCATGTTCAATAAGATGATGCTCTCCCAAAGATTCACCATGGTCAGATGTTAAGACTATTAAGCTTCTATCATAGAGACCTAATTTTTTAATCTTATTAATCAATTCACCAATAAATTCATCGATGTAACTTACTTCTCCGCCATAAAGCGCTTTCAAGCGATTGAGATCCTTAATGTTTAGCTCTGCTTCTTTTCTGTTAAACTTTTCTTTAATCCATTCATGAGTATAATCAAAATTCCCTTTTTCACCTTTATTAAAAAAAGACTCATATGAGCTAGTATAAGGTTCATGCTGTAGATAGGGATAATGTGGTTCAAAGTAATGCATCCACAGAAAGGATTTATTCCCATAGTTTTTCTCAATCCATTGTAATGATTTGGCGTGAAATTTGGTAACAGGCCTCTGATAATCAGCGTCAAGGTCCTCATTAAATGTATCAAATCCCTGATTAAACCCAAATTTTGAGCTGACAAGTGTTGTGCTTATAAAAGCACCAGTAATATATCCATTCTTTTTTAATGTTTCAGCCAAAGTTATTTCTGATTCATTAAGAGGATTATTATAACTTAAAGCTCCGTGCTGAATTGGATATTTAGAAGTCATTAAAGTTGCATGAGATGGTAATGTCCATGATGACTGAGAAATTACATTCTCAAACAAAACTCCGTCAGAAGCCAGCTTATCGATATTTGGAGATTTAACAAATCCATTGCCATAGCAGGAAAGGTAATCAGCCCTGAGCGTATCAACTACTATAAGAATGAGATTTGCAGGTTTTTCATAACTAGTTTTATAACATGCAGATATACTGAATACAAGCAGTGAAATAAAAATAATCACAATACTTTTAAAGCAAATAAACGTTTTCATCTTTTAATGTTCAGTATTTTATACTGTCAAGAAACATCTCATTATTTTCAAGCTGGTTCTATTTCAAAAAATTCAAAGTTTATTGGAATATTCCCTGCGCTGTGAGAATCGGCTCTTAAAAACTCTATTCTATTTATCCCGTCTTTTTGAAAACTTTCAGGTAAGTTTATAGAATAGATATTCCATCCGGGTTTAATCAGAATCTCTTTAGCTTTATAATTATTTAGCTTTATAATTAATCTGAAATTCTTTCCTTTAAAAGGCTTTAAGGTGGAAGCCTTGAATTTGATTTTCCTCTCGTTTACATTATTGAAACGAACGAGAATCAAAGCTTTATCCTCAACAGCCTGTATGCCTGAGCTATTTTCAGATATCTCTGACCAACCCTTTGCAAGGTATAAATTTGAGATATTTTCTTTCGGATTAATCCTGACACTATCAAATCCCTTACTCTTTTCTACTTTGTACACCTTATAAGTTGTATCAAGAGCTGTAATTTCACTGAAAAAAGGGTCCTCACGTGGCGGAGATTTGCTTTCTAAATAATTTTTATATCTTCTAAAAGAACTCTCTATATTAATTCGATTCTGTCTGCTGTTCTCGAATATCAACTTAACAGGAAAAACTTCTCTTACATAATTATCTATGTTTGTCAGGGATTCTTTGCTCATATTAGTAAAAACCCTCTCATAGACTTCATCAAGAACTATATATCTTATATCTAAAAATTCTAAAAATTCTCTTACATTTTCTCTATCTTTTTGCATAATCTCTGGAGAAACAGGATTACCATATTCCAAATCTATGAGAGATTTTATTACAGGCGCTCTCGCAAAGTAATCAGTATTATATCTTGATGTTCTGGCAAGCATTCCGTCAAGTATTCTTTTCTCATGATAAGTCTGGTAGTACTGGAAGCGCGTTAAATTATACCCTAAATGATAAGTCCCTTTAGCTCTCCATCCAAGAGGTATGTGGAGAATTGTAAAATCCTCTGAGTTATTTTTAATTCCTTCATAAACACTTGGGATTTTCATATCAGATATTAAAGGAAACGGTATGGAAAGGTACTCAAATATGATAAATGCAATAATAGCCATCTGCGATAAAAGAAGGTTTTTTGTTTTTCTTGTAAAAAGCATTTTTGATGAATAGCCTGCAAGAATGGCAAAAAATAACATTACCATTACCCCATAACGCCCTGGTATTCTAACAGCTTTCAAAAACGGAAGATAGTAAGTTATCAGGTATGGCATCGGGATTGTTCTATGTGAGGAGAAAAAATGTTCTTTGCCGTTGATGTGAAGTATTGGGCCAAAAGTCAAAAGTATGCTTATCAAAAGCATTAAAATCCAGAATTTTAAGATACGGTAATCTTTAATTTTAAAAAGAGAAAGTAATGCAAGTAAAATAACTGTATAACCCGGAAAAATTGTAGTTTCCTGGAAAATACCTGAAAATTTTCTTGTCAAATTAAAAGAAAAATCTCCCCAGATTGGATGGATAGGATTGGGAATAATGTATGCTAATAAATCAACAGATTCAAATTTTGCATTTTCAAAAGTTGAAGATAAAATTTCTCCTCCCTCTTCCAAAAGGAATTTACCCATCGAATAGAGAACAGGAGAAAACAATAGAAGGAAAAGAAAGAATACCGCAGAACACCTTAAAATAACTCTTTTTCTCAAGGAGGAGTTCTTTTCTGTTATTAGACAGTATGCTAAATAAGACAGAGTAAAGATAACTGCAAATAGCCCATATATCTCACAAATAAGAGTATTGAATAAAAGGAACAGGCTGGCAAGAAAAATATTAAAATGCTTTGCTCTTTCCTCGTTAAAGGATTTCAACAAGAAAAGAATATAAAAAGGAATCCATTGAGTACTAAGATAGTTTATGAATGAAACTTTAACAAAATGGAAAGGACAAAAGGCAAAAATCAACCCTGATATAAATGCTGCTATTTTATCCTTTACTAAATAGTCAACAAGAAGATAAGTCCCAAAACCGGATAATACAAAAGCAGAAAAAGTCAGAGTATTGAAGATAAGTACGATATTTTTTGTGGCAAGGAAAAAGGGTAGTGCAAGAATACCATTAAGCAGTATAAGAGTATGAAATACAAGGCTCGTACCTATAGGATAGAATATGTAATCAGAAAACAGTAAGGAGTAACCTTGGAAACTGAATGCTTTTTTAATCCACCAGATATTCCATATAAGCATCGATCCATCAATATCATCACCAAGTTTATGAGTGTTAAATTTTGCTATCCATGGATAAGTGAGGACAATAGTTAATAAAACATAAATGCACAGAACTATTAGATTTGGCTTAAAAAAAATATTCTTTTTATTATGTTTAAGCATTGATAATGAATTTTATCTGAAATTAATTTTAAAAGTAAACTTCATTTTCCAAAAAAGAAAGCAGATTAATAACGGTTATCGTGTTTACATTGTTTCGTCTCATATTATTTTTATTGCATTTTGTTAAAATATTATATTATTAATAATTTATTATGTCATTTAACAAAAAACTGAATATTTCTGCTTTTTTCCCTTGTTACAATGAGGAAAAGAATCTTGAAGCCTTAACAAGCTCAACTCTAAACTTTTTCCAGACAATTTCAGACCAATATGAAGTAATTATAGTAAACGACGGAAGTAAAGATAATACCAGAGAAATTGCTGAAACCATAGCAAATAAAGACCCGCACGTAAAAGTATACAATCATGAAACCAATTATGGATATGGGGCTGCTCTTAAAACTGGATTCAAAAATTCTATCTATGACTATATTTTCTTCACTGACGGAGATAACCAGTTTGATATAAAAGAGATTGGAGGATTGCTTCCATACGCTGAGGAGTTTGATATTGTAGCTGGTTACAGGATTAACAGAAGGGACAATTTCATGAGGAGATTAAATGCCTGGAGTTTTAACCTTTTTGTAAGAATACTTTTTGGATTGAAAATAAGGGACTTAAACTGCGCCTTCAAGCTCTTCAAAAAAAAGGTTATAGATTCTATTGATATAGACTCTACCGGAGCTTTCATAAACGCTGAAATTCTAATCAAGGCTAAGAAAAAGGGATTTACAATCAAAGAAGTTGGAGTAACACACTATCCAAGACAATGGGGAAGCCAGACAGGGGCAAACCCGAAAGTAATCTTCAAAGCATTTCAAGAGCTTTTTAAGCTGCGTGGGAAGCTTAAGTAGCAGTTATTGAATCTTTATGCAGCAGGCTTGCGTGGAATCTTTAAATGTAAGGAATATTTTTTAATATATTTGCTCGCTAAACCCAACAGCCTGTCTACCATCAGGCAGGCAAGCTGTGTGGATGTGCTCGCTATGCATTTTCAGGTAAAAACAAAACTTCCAATATTTGCCATCATATTTATTGCCCATCTTATAGGAGTATTCGGGTTTTTATCTAATTGTGATTTTCTGAGTGAAACTTCTTTGCTCAACGATGACTATTCCATCCATTTTTCTCACATTGATCCGGTTAAAAAAATTTTTTCTGAAACAGGGAAACTTTGGGGGTACAGCCCGTTTTTTATGGCCGGATATCCAAAGTCAACAGTCTTTGATGCTGACGCAAAATCAGCAGAGATTATAGCTCTTGTTTTTTCATCAATCAATTCTGCCGTTGTTTACAAATTTTATATTCTCTTTAACTTCCTTCTGTCACCTTTAATATATCTATGGGCTTCAAAAAACCTAAACTTACAGGGCAATAAATTATTAATAGCCTTTGCCATGGGAACAGCCTACTGGTGGAACTCTCCGGCTTTAAGATTTAATCTTGCAGGTCAGTTCGCATTTATCTTTGTCTCCTACATCGGATTATTAATCTTTTCTTTATTTTATCGCTTTCTAAAAGAAGAAAAAACTGTGTTTATGCTATTGGCAATGATTATTGGGACATTTGCACTGAGTGTCCATATTCTTGCACCAATTAACATTGCAGTTCCCTGCCTTCTTCTTTATGCGGTTTTTTCAAGAAGAATGAGATTAAAAAGCCATATCTATGTAATATCATCCCTTGCTCTTATACTTTTTTTCAACAGCCCTTGGATTATACCTTTCATAAAATATTATTCTCTGAATAATCTCTCTGAAATAGAATGGTTTTTTGGCTCAAAAAATCCTTTTTTCTTCGTTGATTCTTACTTCCCCGGAGGAAGCATTTTCCGTTATCTGAGGCTTGCGATTTTAATCTGTGCCATCGGAGGTTTTATTAAATGGAAGGCAAAAAGGAATGATTTGCTCATACCATTAGGAGGTGGCTCAATTGTTCTTTTTATTTTTGCCTATTTCGGGGCATATTTTACTTTTGAATTTTTGCAAAATCCCTGGAGATACGAATTTATTCTCAACCTGTTTCTCTTCATACCGGCTTCTGATTTCCTCTCAGAAATCTTTGAAAAACAGGGAAGAATATCATTTCAAAAAAGAATTATTGCTATTGTTGCTTGTATATTTCTTCTTATTACAATTTTTCCTAAAAATTTAGCTAAGGCAGCAAAAATGCTTTCCATCCCTTCAGGAAATGATAAGATTATGGTATATGACAGGCTAAATAAAACAACCAAAGGACATGATTATTTTTCCCATGAAGCTATTCCCACTTCTCATCTGCCTGCACCTGCTTCAGAATTAATAGACTGGATAAAGAAAAATACTTCAAAAAGCGGAAGAATACTTCTTGAAGATTCCTGCTGGCAGAGCGGACATGCCTACTGGGGAACTCATCTCCCTGCTCTTTTCCCTTTATATACTGACCGAGAATTTATTGGTGGTCCCTTACCTCAATTCTTCATGAAACATCATTTTGCAGAATTCCATGATGCAACCATTTTTGAAAAACCAATAAAAGAGCTATCTTCTGAAAAACTCAGGAGATACTTTGATCTTTACAATGTAAAATGGATAATATGCTTCATTTCAAATTCAAGGGAGTATTTTGACAGCCATCCGGAAATAGTAACACTGCTAACAAAAATAGATAAATTTTATATCTATGTGGTTAACAGAAACCCAAACTTTTTCCTGAAGGGCAATGGAGAAATCAGTTCCGATTATAACCACCTGTACCTAAAAAATGTTTCCCCCGGGAACATAACAATAAAATATCACTGGCATGATACTCTTAAAACAAAACCTGAGCGGAAAATAGAAAAAGTTACAATAATGGATGATCCAATTGGGTTTATTGAAATCTATAACGCTCCTGAGAAAATAGAGATATATAATGCTTACTAAAAACGGACTGTCATCTCATGCTGGCATTCTACCTATCTTGTCATTAGCTGTAATTTTTCTTTTTATTAACCTCGGAGATGTGAAACTCTGGCAGGATGAGGCAGAGACTGCCATGCTTGCAAGGTCTGTTCTCAAAGGCGGAATCCCCAAAGCATGGGATGGGAAAAACCTTATATCCTCTTTAAACGGAGCAGACTTTAATGAGGATTTTATCTGGACATGGCATCCCTGGGCTCAGGCATATCTGACGGCTCTTTCTTTTTCCCTGCTCGGAGAGAGTAATTTTTCAGCCCGTTTCCCGTTTGCTTTGGCAGGATTTTTAACAATTTTTTTTCTATATCTATTAAGCCTTAAACTCACTAATGATAACAAAATTGCTCTCTTATCTTCATTTTTTCTGACTATTTCCCTTCAATTTATTCTCTATAGCAGACAATGCAGATACTATTCATTACTTGCTCTTTCTGTTATTCTTATAATTTATTCTTTTTACAAACTCCAAAGCAAGACAGGAAGGATTCTGTTTATACTTTCCTCAACCTTGCTTTTCCATAGCAATTTTCTTCCTTTTTTCCCAACTATTTTTGGGCTTTTTGTTTTTTTAATTATTACAAATAATCAAAGAAAAAATATAAAACATTTTTTGTTCTGCAGCGCAATTATTTTTCTTCTAACTATTCCGTGGTTAATTTATACAAAAGGCTTCTCACAAGGAGTTTCTCTATTGGGAAAAGGCGGAGAACCATCATTTATAGCCCAGGAATTTGATCTGTTAAAAATAGTTAATGAAAACGTATTTCCTCTTATTTTCATTCCAGTTGCAATATATTTTTTGTTTAAAAAGCGTACCGCCCACCGGGAAATTTATCAGCTACTGCTCATTATAATTATTTTAAATCTCTTATTTCTTCCCTATATAAGCTATACTCAAAATATAATAGGAATGAGATATGCCGTAGGGTTAATACCTCTTTTCTCTTTTCTTTCAGCACTGATAGTAAAAACACTCGTTGATTACAAAAGATGGCTTGGATATTTTGTTTTCTTAATTTTAATCTCAACCAATATTTTAAACAGCTTCCCAAATATCATCTTTAATGCAGTAAGTATACCTTTAAAAGAAAACACAAAAACTGAAAATCTAAAATCTGAATTTAAGAATATGCTTTTGGGAAAGAAAATCTATTTTGATTTTCTATATGAATTGACTCACAGCTACAAAGGCCCTGTTGACGGCATTGTTGGATTTCTGAATAAATACGGAAAAAGAGAAGATACTGTTTTAACCAACTATGAATCAGCCCCTATACTTTTCTATACAAACCTCAATATTGCCTATGTCATCTCAAATAAACCAGAGTTCTATAGCTCCATCCCGTCAAATGAGTATAATCCAATCATTGAAAAAAAGCTTCCAGATTATGTTTATACCCTAAAAAAAGTTGACTGGATAATACCAAGAGCAAATTACAGGAACCGTCTTTTTAACCGGGATAAAATATTAAAAGAAATGGAGAAAGAAGGACACAGGATAAAAAGGTATGAAATTGATTCTCCTGACCTTCCGTGGAATAACAGAGCTGATATCCGCTATCATAAATTTAGAAATGTGGAAAATTATCAAAAAGTAGTTATATACAAGGTAAACTGAATTCACTCACAGAACTTTTCTTTCTTTTATCCTGTTAAGTATGAAATTTACAACTTTGCCATCCGTGAAATTCTCTTCTACAGCCATTTTGACCCCCTTATAGTAATATCTTTTATCATCTTCATTCAATGTTTTTTCTCCTTTAATGATTCTGCTAATTTCGTTTTCCAATGCTTCTGAATAGAATTTATTTTCTAATCCGTATCCTTGCTCAGGCTGAAAATATGACTGAACAAAGAAATAACCCCAAACCTTTCTTCCATATTCTATGCCAATTCCCTGAAAACAAAATCCCTTATATTTATCTTCAATTTCTTTGATTGCTTTTCCTGATTTCATAACCAAATCAGAAGAAAGATACATTCTGGATTCAGCATAGTAAAACTCGAAAGCCATTAATCCTCTCCCAAGTCCGAAATAACATGCAGGTTTATACCTGTCATCTACCATATTTATTAAAGCAAGAACCACTGAAATATCCCATTCTGAAGATAACCCGTTATCTAATGAAGAATACCTGTGAAATTGCATGAGTGCTTCATAAGCCAATCCCTGATAGCAAAAAGCCCTGTAGGGTTCAGGAATCTTTTCAATAAACTCGCTACATCTACTGAGATCATCTTTAAAGAGCATAACGCTTGCTCTCCCTATTCCTGAATATAGGTATTTCCTGTATTCAGGTTTGGCTCTATCAATAGCTTTCACTCCTTCGCTAATGTTTCCTCTGAAGATCTTTCCAAAATCAATCCCTATTAGCTCATAATATTCAGGAATATATTCCTTATCCATCCTTCCTATTAAATGGTTTATCCTTTCAAATTTATCCCCGCGGTTCTTTATATACCTTGGTAGAAGTTCATCGTAGTGATACCCTTTAAGAATAAAACCTTTCCCGATTTCATCAAATCTAATAAGCCTTAAATTGCTGTAAAGACCTGCAGCTATCAAAAACACAAAAGTAAGCACGGATAATATTTTTAGGACAGTATTATTAAACTCTGACCAGATTGTTTTTAGTCCTAATGTAATCGTAAGAAATATGAATGGATAAAGGGGAGCATAATACCTGTATTTGGAAACATCAAACCATTCAAGCTCGACAATCTTCGGGTTATAGAATCCGCTGAATGTAAAAATGGATAAAAATATTATGATGTAGGTTACAGGGAGGAGTTTTTTCAGGCTTTCTTCACTGGGTTTCAGGTTGTTTCCAACAGGATGGGATTTATTTCTTAATTTTTTGTTTAACGGCATTAAATAAACAAAAAGAAAAACCAGAAAAGAAAAGATAAAAACGAAATAATATAAGTATGAAATAATATCTATGCTATCCCACCCGATACCGAATCCAAAAGACAAGGGGACATCTTTTAAAAATATCTGGTAAAATTTTTTAGTGAGGTAACTTATGTTATATTTGTAATCGACTTTTGCGAGGAATTCATCTGAGAATAACTTGAACCCGTTTACATCCCTTTGATACAGGTTATAGCCTATCCATGGAGAAAACCCTGCAAAAGAGCCTGCAAGATAGATAAAAAAAGATTTTTTCAGGAAAAAGCCTTTATCCCAAATGAACCATAACGCAAAAAGTGTAATTATGGTTATCAGGGATATATATGAAAAATATATTGAGAATCCGCTCAGCAGTCCAAAGAGCAAAAAATAGCTGTTTTTCACAGGGTTACTTTTTTTGTCTGCGTAAATGATTTTAAAAAACAGGATGATTGCAATGATTGTAAAGAAATTAGATTCGCAGTGATTCCCCCAGGCTATTAAAGATACTTTTGAATAAAAAGGCGGCGCGAGGATAAAGAAAACAGAGAAAAGAAGCGCTATTGAGCGGGAGAAATATTCATCTAAAAACTTATACCAGAGAATAAGTGTTCCCAAAGAAAAAAGAAGTGATAAGAGCTTAAGGGAAATAAGGGAAGGCCCAAACAAAAAGAAAAACGGTGCTGTTAAAATTCCTGAAACGAGCGTGCCTCCTGAATGGGGATAAGCCTGGTAGTCATAGAGAGGCATTTTTACCTTTCCGCTGACTATATCTTTTGTTATACAGCCGTTGGTTCTTTCTTCATAGGCAAATATTTCATCTATATTTGTAAAGAGTAAAGAGAGGCGCAGGAATAAAAAGAGGGAAATAATACCTATTAAAAAAATATATTTCCTTTCTTTTCTTTCTAAGTTCATTCTCTTCCCTTGAGTCAGAAAATAATCCGCGAAGCTTCCATAAACCTGTAAATTTCCTCTGCTGCAATCCTGTGGGCTTTGGATCTCCAGTGGCCCCATGAGTAGAGACCATTGTCAGATTTTGCTTCCTGCCTGAGTTTCGGCAGAAGGTCAATGACCATTATCCCGTCTGAATTAAGCCTTTCCGCAAGCAGGGAATTTAAACTTTCCATATTATAATTTCTTTTATTAAGGTGATATTCTGTCATGAGTCCATCAAAAGATGCTTCATAAACCTGAAAACCTGCCGGGATTAATACAACTACTACCCCTGCACCTAATTTTTCTGATTCTTTTTTTATCTCTTTTATTATGCTCACAGTAAGTTCAAAACCCTTTTTATATTTTTCCGGCAGTGGATTTTCAAAATAGGGAAAATTTTCCATATCGAGTATTGCATATTGGCTGTAAAATTCGCTTATTCCCCATTTCCACAGAAGATTTTCGATTCTTGATTTAATTAAGAAATAGGCAAGGCTTTTTTCTTTTAAATAGCGGTCAATATGGCAGAAAAGAAGGGCAGGGAATTTTCTTTCAAGGTCTTCATCTATTTTATTTTCAATATAGATGTCATAGAGAAACCCGTTGTCCTTTACCCGTCTTCTTTTAACCCCGCCTATCTGGTTGTCCAGAAAATCGTTTCCTACGTAGAAACCTACGAGAACCAAATCTGGCTTGTAATATTTCCCATCCTTTTTTAAAACACGGAGTTCCTGGTCATTGCCATATCCCGGCACGCCGATATTTATAACCTCAATATTCTTCCCAGTATATTGTTCCTTAAGAATTCTCTCTAGGACTTTGGCGTAAGTCTCTTCCATTTCAACGCCCTCGCCAAAAGTGAAGGAGTCTCCCAAGGCAAGAATTTTTAAATCAGTTTTTTCATTGGCGTTATACTCCCTGTCCCTTAAACCTCTTGAGTTAGTAATCAGCCTGTGACCCTCAAAGATTGTAGAGAGATTTGGCTTCAGGCAATAGCCTGAAGCCTTATTGTTCTGGTAAACGTCCCTGTTAGCAAAATCTCCAAAAATATTTTGCAGTCTACCCTGAGGGATAAGCCTTAAGGAGATTTCTATCACCAAAAGAATAAAGAAAGCAGCAGCTATTGCCAGAGCAAAACTGCGGATTGTATTTTTTAATCTTTGCATGTTATTTAATACTGAAAATGCTATTATATTTTTTTAATGCAAATTTTGAGATTATATTGTGCCTCTATGTTTCATAGCCAGTCTGTAGGGGCAGAGCTTGTCTCTGCCCTTTGCGGGCAACCGCAAGGTTCGTCCCTGATATCTACCAATAATTTCTGGTTAATCAGCCTTCCGGCTGCGAAAAAATTCCAATAGTTAAATGATAACACGCAGAAGCTTCCCATTTCTTTTATTTTAAATTTTCCCACTGTGTAAAAGCATTTTATCCAATGTTTAAACTTGAACCATAAATTCCCCTTGTCATAGTAATCAAAAGGTATTGGGTAATCTATTGGCCAATCCCACCATTCCTCCTTATCTTTTACAAATTGGTGAAGCCAGGAATGTTTGATTTCCTCTTTGCAGCTGCTTTGGAAATAGTCATCATAAAGCTGGGTTGCATAGCAATTGATTAGCCCGTGCTTAACTGTCTTAAAATCTTCATCAAGTGATATTGTGCCATTTGGGCCTGCGCCTAAAGTCGTTTCTTCCCATGGTATTTTTTTGCAGTTATCCGTAAAATCTCTGACAGCTAATTCCGGGCTTTGAGGGTCCGGATATTCTTCTTCCTCGCGGGCTTTCTCAGGCAGGTCATAGTGAATCAGATATCTGTGTATCTTTATATGGTCAACATCAGGATTTCCTTCCCTTTTTAATTCCTTAACGGCCTTCCTTAAAAACAATAAGGATGCTTTATGGTCAGAATGAAAATCAAACTCATGGGTTACAAAAATATCTGTAGGTCTGAAATCTGACAAGATTTTTTTAAGGTCGCTAATTATATAATTTCTATTATAAAGCGGTTTTTCTCCAAGATAAATTTTATAATGATAGCTGTTTTTATAGGGAGAACTGTATCCACTTTTTGTATGCAGTACCATAGTAAAATTAAAACCCTCTTTCAGATAAATGTCATTATAGTCACAGTTGTATATTCCCCAGAGTAATCCATCAGGATATCCTAAAAAGATTATATCTTTTGGTTTAAGTCCGAGTTTACCCATTGCAGTAAAGGTTTCATGCTGGCGTATATAGCCATAATCAACAAAATCAATATCGCCGTCTTTATCATAGTCATAAACCGTGTTGCCCTTGGGCCTGAAGAGGAGGTCTCCATTGGTAATCAGGACTATTTTAACCGGATTACCCTGTCTGATAGTTTCTGAAATCACCATCGCGCAGCCCAGGGTTTCATCATCCGGATGAGGGGCAATTATTAAGATTCTGCTTTTAGAAAATTTCTTTGGTTGCTTTGTTTCATCTGAAAATCCCCCTGAATCCCCCTTTGACAAAGGGGGACTAAGGGGGATTATACCTTTATCCTTTGTTCCTTGTTCAGACAGGTTTGTTACACCATAAGCTAAATTTCCATTGATAATTTTAGAAGAGATGCTTAACTGAAAAGGCATCAGGATGGCTAAAGAAAATATTATGGTTCTAAGAATGGCAAACCTGTAAAACGAGAACTGCATTATTTGCTTTAGAAAAATATGTTTTTTGACATTTTATATTATTACTCTTGACTTGTTTTTTATTAAAGCATGATATATTAATTTTAAAAAATTTGCAAAAGGATTATATGAAATCACTTTCAATAATTATTCCTGCTTATAATGAAGAAAACAGAATCTTACCCACTCTCAAAGCCCTGGATGATTTTTTCAGAAAAAATAATTTTTCTTATGAGATAATAATAGTTAATGATGGCAGTCTTGATTCAACTGTGAAAGTTGTGGAAGAATGTAGGAAGAGCAATCCAAATCTGCATCTGAAATTAGCGAACCTTGAAAGAAATATGGGCAAAGGGATGGCTGTTAAAAAAGGAATTGAAGAAGCACAGCATGACATAATCATGTTTTTTGATGCTGACCTTTCCTGCGAACCCTCAAATATTAAAAGGGCATTTTCTTATTTTGAAAATCCTGACATTGATATTGTCATAGGCGACAGGAATCATAAAGATTCTGAAATAGTGAATCCTCCTTCTTTTTTACGAAGAATTTCGGGCAAGATTTATGCATGGATGGTAGGCAAATTTATCCTTAAAGGGATAACTGATTCCCAGTGCGGATTCAAAGTATTCAGGAAGGAAGCTGCAAAAAGAATTTTTAGAAAAACTACTATTCCGCGTTTTGGATTTGATGTAGAATTATTATATATTGCTAATAAGGCAAATTTCCGGATAATGAAAATGCCTGTAAGGTGCATAAACTCTCCTGGGTCAAGAGTTAAAGTCATCTCTGATTCTTTGGTTATGTTTAAGGATCTTTTTATCATCAAAGCCAATGACAGGAAAGGGCTTTACGATAATATAGGGAAATATTGAGTTTAGGATGTTACAATTTGCGGATTTATACGCTCGTTGAAGAGAAATCTTTTCCCCTGTAGTTTTAAAGCTCTTAAAAAATTTTTAATAGAAAATATAATTCTGTCCCTTTTACCCAACAGGTCGAGCTGGGAAAGGGGGACATTAAAATCTGTCGGAAGGTCCCACCACTCCTCTCTATCTTTTACAAAGAGTTGCATCCATGAATATTTTGTTTCTTTAATGCAAGGATGTTGAACTTTTGATACAGTATTTGGGTTTTGAGTTAAATAACAACCTATTACTTCATATTTAAGTTTTTTAAACTCAGAGCTTAATGGGATAAAACCATTAGGAGGATACTTTGTTATTGTATCTTCCCACTTTATGCGATTGCAATTTTTATCATCTCTTACTCCAAGCCTTAGATTATCCGGATCGGGGTAATTGTTTTTGCCAGCAAGATGGATTAAGTACCTGTGGGTTTTAATTCGAAAAGCAAACTCCTTGTTCAAATTTTTGAGATCCTTCAGAGCATTTCTCACGAAAAGAGGAACTGCCTGATGGTCATGATGAGTATCAAACTCAGAAGTAACAAATATATCCGTAGGTCTAAAAGCTTCAAAAATTTCTTTTAAGTCATTTATAACATAATCCCTTGAATACAATGTTCGCTCGTCAGAATAAGCCAATGAGTGATAAGCGTTTCTGTAAGGGGAAAAACTTGTATTCCCGCAAGTTATCACAGGAGACATTTTAAAAGGCTTTTTTATGTCATAATAGACCCTGTCATATTCACAATTATAAAGCCTCCATAAATTACCATCTGGATAGCCTAAAAAAATGATATTATTACGTTCAAGACCTAGTTTCCCCATAGCTTTTATTGTCTCTTGTTGTCTTATATAACCGTAATCTACATAATCAATATATCCATTATGGTCAAAGTCATACATTTTCTTTTTGTCAATAAAAAATAAGCGATCTCCGTTAGTCATGAGGAGAAGCTTGGCCGGATATCCTTTTTCTACTGCATCTGAAATTACCTTTGCACATCCCAGAGCTTCATCATCAGGATGTGGTGCAATTACAAGAATCCGTTTTTCTTTATTTTGAATCAGAATATTTCCCTTTTTTAATCCTTCAAAATAAAAAGCTTCATATTCTCCGGGTATTCTGTTAGAAAGATAGTCCCCAATGGTACTGCTTTTAAATACTTCTCCAATTGCTTCTCCAAAACCCTTATAAGCACTGCCTCTGAATTCTTTTTCAAGCCCGCTCATCCAGTAAAATGATTTGTCCGCATAGTTATCAAGCTCTTTAAAATAATACTTTCTTAATTTTGGATTTATCTCTTCTAACTGAAACAAATTCAGTCTGACCCCGTTTAAAGAATCCCCGATTCCTTTGCCAATTCCTTCATAACAATATTTCCTGTGTTCAAGGGGAATATCTTTTATATATTCCTTTTTGACTCCATTTATCTGGTAATAGAATGGGTTTAAACTAACAAGAGAGTATCCAAATCCAAAATAGAAATAAGTCTTGAAATCATCATCAATATTTTTCAGAAAAATGTCTGACAACTCTGTATTGCGCGGTTTGGACTTAATCCTTGCCATACATCCAAGAGCTTCATAGCAAAAAGGCTTGTACTCTTGCGGGACCTTGTTTATAAAGCTAAAAATCTTTTCAAGGCTTGCCCTATTTTTTGAAATATAAAAACTTGCTATCTCCCTGAAGGCTCCGTAATAAAAATATTTTCTGCAGTCCTTTTCAATTTTTTCTGCCACTTTATTAACTTGGAAAATATTATTATGATTTACATCCAATACAGTCTTTATCCCAAAATCTTCTGCTCCCAATGGCTTATACTCTTCTTTAAAATTATTTAATTTTGCAGCGATTTTATCAAAGTCTTTATTTGGAAAAATAAATCTTCTAATATAAGGTTCAACCCAGTATCCTTTATGAACCAGTCCGCTTGCAAAGTTTTTATTTAAAGATATAAAAGCAAGATTACTGTATAACCCAATAAGGCAAAGAAATACTATAACTGATACTCCTATAAAAGTTTGTATTTTTTTTCTATCTTTGAAAATAATTTTATCGAACGCAACAGAAATAACAGCAAACAGGAAAGGAAACAAAGGAAGAAGATATCTGTAATAATTTAAAGATTTATATACCTGGTTTGTTCCTCGAACAAAATTAGGAGCTCCAAATTCGCTTACTGTAAGAATCAAGAGAAATACAATAGTAAATATTATCAAAATAATTTCTTTAGAAACAGATGATGGTTCAATTTTAAATTTTTTAAATGGCAAAAGAGCCAATAAGAATTTCTTAATAAATGCTTTATTTTTATAAACCAATACCAGAAAAGACAGTAAAGTTATTATATGGTAAACAGCAGAGAAGATACTAATATCCTTTCTCAGCAGAATCCCCATGAATTGGAAAGACTCAGGAATACCTAATATTATCAACCTAATAAATTTCTTGATTAGAAATAAAAGTGTGTTAGCAGGTATATAAGGCTTGTTGTATAGATAAAGATTAACATGCTTTGCGGACAGAAGATAGAGAATCATTGGAAAAAGACCAACAATAATGCCGGCAGAAAAAGCTACATACCCAAACTTAGGAAAACTATTTTTATCACTGACATGCCATATAATAAAACATGAGATTAAAGTAATAAGAGAGGTATAACCATAAAACATTCCAAATCCTAACAAAATGCCCAAAAAAGTAATTTTCACATATAAACGTGTAAGTGTCTTTTCTTCCATAGAGTTATTTCTCAATAAAATTTTGTAAAAAAGAAAAATTGTACCAATAATAAATAGGTTAATCTCTATATGCAAAGCCCACGAAATCATATTGTTAAGGGTGAAATAAGGAGGAGATAAAATATATAAGCATGAAAAGCATACCGCTGCTTTTCTATTAAAATAAGTATCTAAAAAAAGAAACCATAGCATTAATGTTCCAAGTGAGAAAAAACAAAGAGGAAGAAGCTTTAGCGAAATAAGAGAAGTTCCAAAAGTGTAAAAAAAAGGAACAGCCAGAATCGCTGATATTAAATGACCTCCATGATTTGAAGTATATAGATAGAAAAAGAAAGGAAGCTCAATTTCTTTATTAATAAGATTATAGGCAAGAAAGCCCATCGGGCGTTCTTCATACATATCGCTGATCTTGATATCTGAAAATAAAACGAGCAATCTGAATAAAAGGAAGGCTACAGCAATAACACATAAAGTTAAATACCTTGATTTTTTTTTATTTAACATAACAAGTATCTGGTTAGCAAAAAGACCCTACTATTTAAGATTACGATAAATCCAGAAATTCATTGGGTAACCACCGCCTTCACGGCTGTAACGATGGATTATTTTTTCAATACCAGCAGGGTCTGAATTTTTTCTTCTTTCAATCACAATGTCGAAACCAAAAATATATTTCCCAATATTTTCTATAACCTTTCTCTCGCTGCTAGCAGTATCAATAAGAATAAGTTCCCCAACTTCCGGAGAAGTCGTAACAATTATATCATAATCATTATCATTTAATTTTTCATTCGAACCAACCTCTTCTAATATTACATTCTCATTAATAGGATACATAAGAAGAGGATAAGAACCGTAAGGTCTGCCATAAAGCTTAGAATCCAATGAATAAGCCTGCCAGTATTTAAATCCTATTTTTTCACCAGGAATTGAAGCCTTTGAAAGCTTTTCAGCCATCAGGAAAAACCCGTTATCAGCGGCACGTATCTTGTTAAGGCTATAGACATACAGATATTCCTTCACAAATAAAACTATAAACAGCAAAGATGCAGCTACATAAAAAAACATACTCAAAATCCTAAAACTATTCTTAAAATTATCAGCAATACTCTTCACATAATCAAAAACATCACTCAGGAGTAAAGCACCTATAATGGAAAATAGCGGAAAAAGATGGAGCATATATCGCACATACCAGACCTTCCAGATTCCTATGACAAGAAATCCAAATATGGCTGGAAGAGCTATAAAATCCCATGCTTTTTTATATTCAAGGAGTTCATTACTTTTAAAGGCTTTAAATGTAAAATAAAGTAGTCCCGGGAGTAATAAAATAACAAGATAATGAGATAAACCAAAACCGTATATCTCTTTTAGATAGTAAACATATCCGGATAATGGAAACATTTTAACTCCCGGTGAAAACTGAAGCACTCCTTCACCAAGTGTTTCCTTGGTTATTTCTATCATAAAAAATGTTTTTAAGAAGTTTTTAAAATGAAAAATAATATGCGGGAATATAATGATAAATGAAAATAGTGTGGAAAAAAAGAACACAGTGATATTTTTAATAATATCATTATCCTGAAAAATATTTTTAATATAATTTGAAAAATCTTCCTTTCTTTTGATTAAATAAACAAACGACAGAATAATTAAAAGAATAGGTACAATCAAATAAATCCCTGTCTTTAAAAGCCTTACAGCAAGCCAGAAAAGATATGTCAGAAGAACTATATTAAGATAAAAATATCTAACTTCTCTTTTCATCGTTTTTTCACTGGCTGAAAGAACCAGGAAAAGAGGGAAATAAATTAACATATAAAACTTTGATGCGATTGATAACGCATAAAATATGCCTGCACAGATTAGATATCTGCTCTTTCCGGACCTGGAGTTTTTTATTAAATAAATTAATGATAAAAGGAAAGTAAGCAACACAGGGTTCTCTGAAAGTATTCTGTGAGAAGAAACATTAAAGTATGGAGATATAAGGAAAAAAAGAGAAGAAATAATTGCAACTTTTAAAGGGAAAAACATCAATGCGAGATAAAATGTTGCAACAAGCGATATTGCTCCCATAATAAGCTGGCAATACCTTGCCACAAAAAAACTCATCCCGCTCCCTGAAATACTTGCACAGATTTCTGTAATAATTGGATTTACAATTCCGTGGTTAAAAAAACTTTCAGAGAAATGTCCGTGCTTAAACAATTTCATACCGCTCCCATACTCAAAAAATTCATCCATGAAAGCCTGATATCTTGCTGTGTGGCAAAGGGAAAAGTAGAGAGCAACAATAATAAATAATCCTAAATATTTTACTGATTGATTATTGATAGCACGTTTTGACAAATTACAGCCTCTTTACTGTTTGCTCAAGTCCATTTAATAGTAAATTATTATTATATTATTTTTATCACTCTGATTACAAAAAAAATTTCCTATATTGTATCTATTGCCTTGAAAAGATATAAATTAATTTATCCGGATAATCAGAAATTACCATGTCGTATAAAAAATTATTTCAAAAATAAAAGTCTGGATAAAGGTTAAGGATAATAACTGGATGTCAAAGTGATTTTGAGAGCTAATTTTAGAAAAATAATTAAGAAGTTCTATTACAGGTAAAATCATGAAAAGGGCGAGAAACATCCATACCCTGCCAGTCTCAAAGAAATATAATCCGCCAAGGTTCATTTCTAAAAGAGTTATGATAAAGGCATAGATACAGTATCTAAGCATTTTATTACTATTACCTTTTGCTCCTTCTTTTTTAAAAAGATATTTGAACCAGAGCCATGAGGTAGCAAATCCGCTGAAGAAAAAAAACCCAACAAAGTTTGAGGTCCTCGATAGGAGATAAATTCTCCATTCCCGCAGAGGTGAACCATAACTCATCATATCCTTGTCTCTTGCCCGGTCAAGGCAGTCTAATATATTATAGCCAGCAAGATAAAAGGCTAAGGCATAGATTGCACAGAAAATAAGGCCTGAGATAGTTATAAAAAATAGCACTCTCTTCCAGCTTTCGTCTTTCTTATATAGCAACGTGCCGGTCATTATGATGAAAAAAAGGCCCTGATAAGTTGCAGAGAAGGTCATAAACATTGCAATTGAAAGAGCGATCCCGTTTGCTATAGCCAATAAAAGCATGTTCTTATTCTGGATTAGAAATTTGAAAAAAAAATAAAATGGCCATAAAAGGAAAAACATTAAAACACCATCCATGCATGTAGCACTGTAGATAGCTATGTTAGGAGTCAATATCCACAACAAGACTGCTAATCGTGCGAGCAATCTATCCAGAAACAGTTTTGCCGTTAAATAAAAGGGGATTAAGCTTAAGTTAGTAACAAGTATTGATATCAATGATGCCCTGAGGACCCCTTTGCCAAAGGTCCGCTCGATTACATGCAGAAAAACATCTCCACCCGGAGGATGGGTATTTGCATGATGGGAAAGATTCGGCATCATATCGACATAATCTCTTATGAAGCTCCTAAGCCCATTGATTTTTGGGAGATCTGCATAATATTCGTAGGGAGTGGAAAGGAAGGGGTGTGAAATGGCATATATAAAACCATTATTCGTTGAAGCAAGAAAGATATTGAAACAGAAAACTAAGCCCAAAGAAACCAGAAGAAAGGAGAAGTCATCAATCTTCCGGAAGTAATCTTTTTCCCATAGATAGAGGATAATTAAAAATGTTAATATTGTGAGAAAAACATAGGCAGGACTCGCAGCAAATTGTGGCCATACAAGCAATGCAGTTTCATAGACCAGGCGTCTGAACTGGTCGCCCATCCATACCTGGAGAAAAGAAAAATAAGCGACTGTGATCAGAAAGACAACAACAGTTCCCTTTATAAACTCATACCATTTTATCTTTTGTGTTTCTGTCATATCTAAGCTTTAAAATAGGTTTGCTTTCTTGAATTTATTAAAAATTATTAATAGATTTAGTACTTTATTTTTAAATGAAAATAATAATAATAATTTTGTTTTGAAAGAAGGAAATCTTCTTCAATCCGTTTTCTGATTCCTTCTTTACAAAAAACCTTATAAGTTTTTTCAATTTTATTTAATAATCCATCAATCCTTTCTGGGTCCCACCATAGCATATACCCGATTCCGCTTCCAAGTCCTTCATAGCAATATCTTCTGCCTTCTTTATCAATGGATTCAATGCAACCAACTGCTTTATTAAAATTAGACCCGTATTTCCAAAATAAAGCTTCTCCCAGTGCATGATAAAGATAGAATCGATAAGTTATATCCAAGCTCTGAATAATTTTAATTGCTCTGTTTATATCATTAATGAAAAAACTGCCGGCAAAAGTGCCAGCCCCTTCATATAAATAACTTCTGTATTTCTCAGGGATTATTTTAACTGTCGCTTCAAAACTACCCGCAGACTCCCATAAAAGCCAAGCCATACATTTCCCCAAAGCCTTATAGAAATCTCCTCTGTATTTTTCCGGGAGCTTATCTATCCGTTCAACTAAAGAATTAATATCTTTTCCTGAGTATTCAATTTCTAAATCCTCAAATTTTGGCTGATAATCATTGCTAAAGTGATTTAGCAATCTTAAAGATTTATTTATCTCATCATCTGTTTTAAGTTTAACATATCTTCTTAAAAGACTTCCAAGTTCCATACAAAATAAATTTTTATATTTTTCATCTGCTTTTTCTATTAATCCTGATAACTCTACAATCTTACTATCCTCTCTTTGCAGAAGATTAAAATTTATTTCGTCAAGAGTTAAAGAATGGCGCATTCCATTAGCAGCTCCCTGATAAAGAGGAAGTTTCAATTTTTCATCTAAATTTTTAATTTTATCAAAAAACCAAGGTAATATGTCTATATCCCTTCCAAAATATGAACCAAACCCCCGCAAAGCAACGATTTTATACTGGTCATGAAGTCTCTCTATCAATTTAAAACCTTCCAAAGGCTCCTCCCTGTATCTTTCAGCAAATTTTTCTCCCATAATGAAATAGTCAGAACCGCTGTAAAGAAAAACTTTCCCAAAATCTACAGGACTGACAAGTTTAAGATAGCTCAAACCACAAAGGGAAAGAGCTATTAACAAAATAAAAATACTTAAACCTTTTTTGAGTACTTTCTGCCTTTCAGAACCCCAGAGGCTATCAAGAAACAAAGCTATAGTTGCAAAAACAAAGGGGAAGAGAGGCGTAAAATACCTGAAAGATAAATAAAAAAATTTGTCATAAAATGTAAGAATATAAGCCTCTGATAAAACCTTTTTAGAAACTTCAAATTCAGATACAGTAAAGAGTAAACAATAGAAAATAGGGAAAACAAGCAAAACTACTTCATTTGAAATTTCCTGAGGAAAGGTTTTAAACCTTTTGAGCGGGAATATTCCGAAAAATAATTTTTTTAAATATTTTCTATTTGCTTTTAGTATAAAAATAAATGAAACAAGAGCTATTAAGTAATAGAGATATGCATCAAATGTAGTCCCTTTAATACCCTCAAAACCAAATGAAAACGGTATTCCTGTCACTACCATCCTGAATAATTTGGTAGCAAAGGCTTCTCCACTCTCAATCAGATATATTGGCTTGCCATGAAAATCAAAACTCCCGAGCTTAAAAGAGATTGTATTATAAATCCATGGGCTGAAACCAGTCAGGAACCCAACAACAAAAATTAAAAATGACTTTTTAAAAAAAAGCTTTTTATCAAAGATAAACCAGAAGATGAAAATTGTTAAAAAGGTTGCAAAAAAAGTCAGAGCAAAATAGCAGGCAAACCCGCATATAAGTCCGAGAAAGAAAAATTTCACTCCATCAGATTGTCCTTTGCTGTCATTGTGAGCAACCTCAGTAACCGAAGAATTCTCAAAAATCCCCCCATCCCCCCTTTTACAAAGGGGGGTAATGGGGGATTGCTTTATAGCTTTATCCTTAGAAGAAATGTTATCAGAAAAGAAGATATTATAAAAGAGAAAGAGGCTTGCTATCGTAAAAAAATTTATCTCATAGTGGTTCCCCAGAGAAAGAAGGGAAAATTTGAGATTATTTGGTGGTGTTATAATAAACAATAAAGAAGCGATTATGGCAATTCTTGAATTAAAAAATTTATCAAGAAAAATATACCATAGGATAAAACCTCCAAATGAAAGAATCAAAGCTGTTATTTTCAGAGAGATGTAGGAGGAACCAAAGATTAAAAAAAAAGGAGTTGACAGCAAGCCAACAACCATTGCGCCAGGTGCATAAGGCTGGTGCTGATAATAAAAGAGTGGCATTTTTAGACCGTTCAGAACTTCAAGGGCTATTGTGCCATTATACCTTTCCTCTTCCATTATGAACGGCTCAAAATTAAGGAATAAAGGAATCAGGCGGGAAAGTATAAAAAGGAGAGAAAGAGAAAAAATTAATATTCCTTTTCTCCCCTTATAGGGCTGTGAGACTTTTATTGATACAGTGTCAGATGCCAAATTTAATTTTTAGAAGGAAGTGAATAGGGATTTTTCTAAAAGCTATATAATGTATTTCAACCTTTCCGTATATTTCCTTATCCTTTCATCTCCTTCCTTTTCTAATTCCTTTAAAAATGCCTCTCTTTTCTTAGTCAGATTATAATGGTCTACAGCATTTTTAACCAATAGAATAAGCTCCTTATGATCAAAAGGCTTGCTTAAAAAACCGAATGGTCTCAGCTCATTTACAATCTGGTTTTCATCAGCATCTCCGGGATAGCCTGTCACAAAGATAAAAGGAATATTTCTTGTTTTTCTTGCCCTGCGAAGCACTGTCAGACCATCAATCCCCGGCATCTTGATATCACAAACCACCGCTGCGTATTCATTTTTAGCTAATTTTTCTAATGCTTCGTGACCATCATTTGCTGTATCAATCCCATACGAGGTATCTTCAAGAGAATTGGATATTGTCTCCCTTGCAACCTCATCATCATCAACAACAAGAACTGTATTAATTTCTTTCATATAAACTTCTCCTTGAAGTTAGATATTTTAAACATCCTACTTAATTTATTATTTATTGCATTTAAAAAAGTCAATAGAAATCTCCTTGACATATTTTTGAAGACAATGTTAGGTAAAATTAAAAGATTTGCGGGACAGGAATGTCTCTCCCATTGATAGGCGGGGTTTCTTAACCCCGCCAAAATAATTATTAGAAGAAAGAGGGAAAATTTCTTATGAATAAATTAGACCCAACAGCATTATCTGCTTTAACCTCTAAAAATTACCAGTCAGGTTATAACTGTGCAGAAGCCGTACTCTCAGCTTTTAATGATGCGCTGAAACTGAATCTTGATGTAAAAGTTGCAACTGCCATGGGAGGAGGAATCGGGGCAGCAAAGAATCTGTGTGGTGCCTTAAATGGAGGGGTAATTGTGATTGGTGCCATTTTTGGAAGAAATACTCCAAATGAAAAAGTGGATAAAATATATCCCATCGCTAAAGCATTTCACGACAAATTCAGGGAAACATTTGCAACTACCTCATGCTTTGAAATTACAAAAGACATTGAATGGAAAAGCGCAGCCCACAAAGAACACTGCTCAAAAGTCGCTTCAAAAACAGCAGAAATCCTTGCAGAGACTATCAATTCAGCAATATAGATAAGTTTAAGCAGCCTTGTCTCAGACCAGGGAATTAGATTTTAACATGCTGTATTGAACCTGCATTTCCAGAATTGAAGCTTTTTAAAGGGGGAGGGGTAAGCCTTAATAGTCCACTGCCAACAGAACAGATTCTCTCTCTTCCGTTATTACCATTTCAATTACTTTTTTGCACTTTAATACTACATCAACGATTTGAGGGTCAAATTGAATCCCTTTATACTTTTCAAGCTCATCATATGCATATCCAAAAGAAATGGCATCCCTGTATGGCCTCGTTGATGTCATTGCGTCAAATGCGTCAGCAACTGCTAAAATTCTTGCAAAAAAAGGAATCTCATCGCCCTTTAAGCCGTCAGGAAATCCCTTGCCATTATAAAACTCGTGATGATGCTTTATTGTATTTATTATTTCTTTATCTTTTATCAGAAAATCTAAAATTCTTGCTCCGGTTTCAGGGTGTATCATTACGCTCTGATATTCCTCCTTTGTCAGTCTTGTTGGTTTATTAAGTATTGCTTCTTTTACTCCTATCTTTCCAATATCATGAAGAATACCGGAAAGCTTCAGTTTATCCAACTCTTTATTGTCTATACCCATCTCCTTGCCTATTATAAGGGCAATACCTGTAACTCTCTTTGAATGACCTTTGGTATATGAATCCTTTACTTCAAGGGCTTGTGCCAGAGCTTCTATTGCATTCAGAAATATATTCCTTATCTCTCTTGTCTGCTCTTCTACTCTGAGTTCTAAATTGTGATGATACTCCCTGTTCTCTATTATCAATCTTCTTCTTTCAAGCGCCCTTTCAACGCTTAAAAGCAAACTATCAAGATAAAACGGTTTTGTTATATAGTCATAAGCTCCTATTCTCATTGCTTCTATTGCAGAGTCTGTATCAAATGAAGAAGCCACCATAACTACTGCTATATCTCTGTATTCAGAGATAACCCGTTTTAGAAGCTCAATGCCGTCCACAACAGGCATTTTAATATCAGAAAGTACCAGTTCAACGTTTTCATTTTCAAGTTTTTCCAGAGCCTCCTTCCCGTTTACAGCGGTTGAGCAGTAATACCCGTGGTGTTTCAAGTGTTCTGAAATCAGCTTCCTGATATTCTCTTCATCATCAACAACAAGAATTTTTTCTTTTTTATTAGTGGACATTTCTTGTTAGAACCTCCTCAACAGCTTTAATTAAATTTTTTGTCTGGAAGGGTTTTTCCAGAAAAATATTACCTGTCTTCTCTAAGAATGATATTGTATTGGGATTAACTGTGTCTCCGGTAATAAAGATAATATTTTTTGCAATTAATGGGTTTTCAATTTTAACCAGATTGTACAGTTCCTTCCCGTCTAAAGAAGGCATCTTAATGTCTGAAACTATTAAATCATAGCTTTTTCTCTTGATTTTATGAATTGCATCGTTTCCATTCCCTGCAAGGTCAACTTTGTGCCCGGCACTCTCCAGCGCCTCTTTAAGCAAAGCCCTTATCATCTCTTCATCATCAACAACAAGAATTTTTTTACATCCGGCTGAATTAGCTTTTTCTATTTTTTCAACAGCATCATGTTTATCTGCCCCTTGAATTACAGGAAGCTCAATAAAAAATGTTACCCCTTTATCTTCATTGTTCTTTGCATAAATCTTTCCGGCATGTTCTTTAACTATTCCGTAGCTCAGACTCAATCCAAGCCCTGTCCCTTTCCCAACAGGCTTGGTAGTAAAAAATGGGTCAAATACACTTTTTAAATTCTCCCTAGGTATCCCTGTTCCGTTATCTTTAAAAGATATACGGATAAATTTTTTCTCTGCGTCTGACTCTTGAGTTTTAATGACTTCTGTCTTCACAATAAGTCTTCCGCCATTATTAGCCTCAATCATTACCTGTTCTGAATTTATTACAATATTTAAAAATGCCTGTTGAAGCTGATTAAAATCAGCCATAGTTTTTGGAAGAGTGGGGTCAAGTTCCTCTATAACCGCTATATTTGATACCTTCATTTCATAGGCTCTCAGTCTCATGGTATTTTTATATGCTTCATTAATATCAACATAGGTTTTCTCGGGTTTTTTCTGTCTTGCAAAGGTTAACAGGTTCCCTACAATCTTTGCTGCACGGTTGGCTTCATTAAAAACCTTTTCAGCATCGCTCTTCAATGATTCTTCTTTTGCCTTTCTCATCAACAACTGGGAATACCCTATTACACTTGTAAGAGGGTTATTTAGCTCGTGAGCAACACCTGAAACAAGCTGTCCCACTGCTGCCAATTTATCAGCCTGAAGGAGCTGTTCCTGAGTGATTTCCAGTCTCTGCAATGTATTTTTCAATGTTTCGTTTGATTCGATAATCTTTCTCTCGGCAGCCTTCTTCTGCGTAATATCCTTCATAACATGGATGGAGCCTGTTATGTTGCCTCTAGAGTCAAAAAGCGGTGTAGTTGAAACAAAAAACAGATTCCCATCGAGAAAGCCCTTCCCTTCAATCTCTTTTTCACAATATCTCCCGGTGCTCATGCTTTCTGCATGTGGACAATTCTTCTGAAATTCAGCGCCACAGTTAAAAATCTCGTAACATTTCTTCCCAATCAAATCTTTAGGCTTCATGTTTAGTTTAAATGCTAAGAACCTGTTTGCCCTCGATATATTAAACTCCTTGTCATGTATCGAAACCATATCAAACATCGAATCAAAGGTATTTTCCCATTCGTTTTTTGCCCTGAGGATATTCTCAAAGAGTTTAGCATTGTGAATTGAAACACTGACCTCTCTGCTTATAATTTCAAAAAGTTCTGCATCTTCTTCTCTATACGAATTGGGTTCTTGTCTGCCTATTGAGATAAACCCAATAATCTCATCCTTTGAAGTTAAAGCGTTTGTCAGCATCGACCTGACACCAAACCTTTCAAGCACTATCTTCTCTCCAAAAAACTGGGCTTCTTCTTTAAGGTCTTTGCGCAAGAGAGTCTTTCTTGTTGTTATACATTGCTCAAATGCAGTTCCTTCAATCGGAGCAATTACGGGTTTTTTTAAAATAACAAATTTATCTTTAAAGAAATATAAAATATCAACCTGTTTCTTTGAAATATCAAACAAATGAATTCCTCCAAATTCTGAGGGAATTACTTCCGGAATTCTTTTAGCAATTATCTGCACAATTTCATCAATATTATGTGTTTCGCTGATAAATTTTCCGAGTTTATTTGCCATCTCAATCTGTTTTGCTTTTTTCTTTGAATTTTCATAGAGCAATCCATTCTCAACACCAATTCCTATCAGTCTTCCGATTGAACCAAGAAGGGTAATTTCATCTTGTCTGAATTTTTTATGATATTTACTCCCAATAGCCATAACCCCTAATACTTTATCCTCCTTTGACTTCAAAGGAATATAGGCGCCTGATTTTAACCCCTCGCTTTTTACTGCTTCAATGTTTAAACGGGGAATATTTCTTATTTCTTCAAGTGCTATTGTTTCCCCTGTGGTAAAGGCTTTCCCTACAAGCCCGTCATCAGCCTTGAGAGTTATAACCGCGTTTATAAATTCCTCTGAAAGACCACAGGAAGATTTAAGCACGAGGCTATATGTTGGTTCATCAAACAAAAAAATTCCGCCAGCATCAATTTCTAAAACCACTAAAACCTTCTTAAGGGATGTGTCTAATATTTCCTGAAGGTTCAAAGAAATGCTTACAACGCTTAATATTTCGGAAAGAGAAGTAACCATTTTATTATGTTTCAAAAGCTCACTTTCCCTCTGAGCAATATTTTCTGTCATTTCATTAAATGTATGGCATAGGAACCCGAGTTCATCATTTTTCTTTACACATAAACGTTCAGATTTTTCTCCTTTCTCAAATATTTTAGCGGACTGAGTAAGTTTTCTGATAGGCTCTGTTATGATTTTCCTCAATGCTACAAAAAGGCATCCTCCTATAAAAGATGAGAGTAAAACAAAGCCTGCAATGGTTTCTAAAAAATTAATAAAGAGGTGTTGCTTAAGCCTTTTGAGGTCATTTGAAACAAACACTAAACCAGTAATATCTTTGTTTTCCTTATCTCTCTTGAATGGAACAATCACCTCATAACATAAATCCTCATCATCTATTCCACTACTAAAGTTTCCATTGAGCATTGCCTTCTTAATTTTTCTAAAAACTTTTTCATGCTTCCATTTCTTATTCTGCAAAAAAGATTCTATTTTTTCCCCATTTAAATTATTCTGGGATGATGCAACTATTCTAAAATCCTCTGATATCACAAAAACTTCCAATAAGGATTCCGGGATATCTTTGAAATTAGCAAGAAACTTGCTCTCATTCTTCATGACACTGTGGCAGGAGCTGCATCTCTCGTTCCTTGTTGTGTGTTCCACCATTGTTTGTAAAGATGGAATTTTATTATTTATAATCAGAAAGCTTGCTGCGTTTGAAACACCCAGGGCAATTCTTTCAGTTTGTGTTATGTAGTCATTAAAAGAGTAATTTTTCTCTCTTTTATATTCAATATATGTCCCGATTGATGTGGCAAAAATCAGAATTGTTACAACAACTAAGGTAATCTTGAAAGAAATTGAGTAGTAAAATTTTACAGAACCTTCTTTTTTCATCTAAAAACACCTTTCAAATTTTATCCACCTTTTTTGAATTATTTTTCTTTTGTTGGTCTAACAACATAAACAATCGTTTATGCAATTTTCGTGCCAGAAAATTGTCTATTTTAAAATTCATTGAAGTTATTGTTTTTATTAATAATTATTTTAAAAAAGTTAATGGTTTTAAAGCAGTTTTTCTCTAAAAAGTGACAAATTTAAAAATTTAGCGTGATTTTATTGACAGCAGGAGTTGCTAATTTTTTAAATTCCTCAACAACTCTTCACTATGATTGACAAACTATAATTTTTTTTATAAAAAATAAGATAGTTGGCTGATAACTGAATTTTTATTAACTTATTAAGCTGATAGCTTGAATATGAAATGCCCGACATGTGACAAGCAGGTTAAATTCAAAAATAATCTTTTTCGTCCTTTTTGTTCAGAACGATGCAAGCTGGTTGACTTAGGACATTGGTTTGAAGAAAGGTACATTATAAAAGGACAGGAAGATGAAAGCGGAGAAAAAAACAGTAAAGAACTTCCTGAAGAAAATCAATCTTCCAAAGAAAAAAAATAGTCTTTAATCTAAATTTTCTTTACATAAATATCCCTTGCAATCTCATAATCCATGGCAAGGGTTGTTTCTTCAAAAACTATAACAAAACTCGGCTGCCTCTGATGCACTTTTACAATCGTTCCCGGAAATAATCCCATTGATGTAAGCTTATCAAGGCGACCGTGCTCTGAGGTACACATATAAGAAATCTTCCCCTCCTCGCCTGCCTTTAAGGATTCCAGTGAAACGAAAACGCTTTCTAAACTATCTCTCTTTTCCCCGCAACACATTCCCGGAGGTATCGGCTTTCCGTCAGGACAAAACCTTGGATGACCAAGAAGGGTACAGATACTGTCTGCAACTTCGTTATTCAATATATGCTCAAAATCACATGCCTGCGATTCAGCTACTTCATTATCCTGCATATCAAGAACATCAAAAAGAAGCCTTTCAGCCAATCTGTGCCTTCTTATTACCAGCATTGCCTCTTTTTTCCCTTTATCTGTCAGGGTTATCCTGTTTTCAGAATCAACTGTAATCATCTCGCTTTCAATAAGATTTGTAATTAAATCATGTATAATATCTTCTCCGAGAGATTTTTTAACCTTATCAACCTTAACCTCTCCCTCATCAGCAAGAACACCTATCAACTGCAATGCCTCCTCACGGTTTTGGGATGTAATCATAATGTTTTCTCCTTGCAATATTCTACAGTAAGGTTCAGGAATTCAATGTTGTTATTCAAAAATTTTAACTTTTAATCTGTGGTTTTGGTTTTTGACTTCTGAGTTTTGAATTTGGTTTATATTTAACTCCGGACTTCTTCAACAATCTCACACAAGCGGTACATATTGTAAGAACAGATTGAGCAACCCTCCTATCAGGATTGCATAAGAAAAAATAAAAAGAGTCATAAGCATAGCTCTTTTCATACCCTGTTCTTTGATTATCACAAAGAAATTTGCAAGACAAGGAACAAAAAGTATCATCACAGCAATTGCAACTGTTACCTGATGAAGGTCAAGATATCCCTTTTCAGCAAGCTTGAAAAGCCCTGCAACCCCATAGTCCCTGCGCAGGAATCCAACAATAAAAGCCTCAGCAGACTTTTCTGGAAGCCCTAAAATCCCATGGACTACAGGACTTATTCCCCGCTCTACTATCTTGAGAATTCCTAATTTGCTGAAAGAGAAAAGTACAAAAGTTCCGAGCAAAAAAAGAGGAACAGCCTCTTTCATAAACCACTTGACCCTGTAATACGTTTTTACCAGAATATTATAAATCTTTGGAACTCTCAGAGGAGGAATCTCGCTTAAAAAATCTGATGATTTCCCCGGAAGTACCTTTGCAGCCAGATACCCTACAATTAAAAGTTGCAGTAAAACTGTAACAATAACTATAAGCAGTGCCTTTGATGACATGCTTCCAAGCATCCCAAGTACTACACCAAGCTGTGCAGAGCAGGGAATTCCAAGGGCTAAAAGAAGGGTTGCAATTATCCTCTCTCTTCTTGTATCAAGAATTCTTGTTGTAAGAACAGCCATCGCACCACAGCCAAGCCCAAGAACCATTGGAAGCACTGCTCTTCCCTGAAGCCCTATTTTTTTAAAAATTTTATTTGACATTACTGTAAGCCTTGGCAAATAGCCTGAATCTTCCAGAATTCCAAAAAAGATAAAAAAGAATCCAACTATTGGAAACACGATTGCAACAGAATACTTAATCCCAACAGTTATCAGCCCGTATTCTCCGACAAGAAGCTCATTTATCAGCCCAAAAGGGATTGCTTTGTTTAATATCTTTATTACTGCTGGATTTATGTATTGCCCGAAAATAACCCCTTCGAGAAAATTAACCACAATACCTGCGCCAACTATTCCAACAAGTTCATACATTAAAAGCAATACCATCAACAGTATTGGAAATCCCCAGAAAGGATGCATACATAAATTGCTGGCTTTTTCTTTCCATGCCTTTGGCTTCTTTCCCTCAACTTTAACGCATTTTTCAAATATCTCATTTATCTTCTGTTGTTTCTCCTTGAAAATTACAAAGTTTAACGGCTCTCTGAAATATGATTTCGTATTATCAACAATCCCTCTGATTAAATCTGTTGCCAAATTTGGTTTTATCTTTTTAAGATATTCAAAAAGATTCTCATCTTCAGCCACCAGCATAAGAGACAAAGACCTTTTTGAAACTGATATATCAGGAATGAATTTGCCTATCTGTTTAACTGCTTCTTCTATGCGTTCGTTATATGTAAAATTAAAAGATGGTTTCTTGAAATCATTGAGCCCTGCCTTCAGTTCAGGAATCCCCCTTCTTTCTGTTGCAATTGCTGGAATTACTTTTATTCCCAAAATCTCTGAAAGTATTTTAGTGTCAATTTCTATTCCCCTATCTGTTGCCTCATCATAGATATTTAAAACTAATGTTAATGGAAACCCCATCTCAACAAGCTGAAAAGTAATTAAAAGTGACCTCTTCAGGTTCTTTGAATCAGCCACCTGAATTACACCAACAGGATTTTCAGTTAAAAGAAGGTCCCTTGTAACTCTTTCATCTTCTGAACGGGGCATCAGGCTATTTACTCCGGGGCTGTCAATTAGTCTGATTTTGGATGGATTCTTCCCGGGTTTTGGCAGAAATATCTCTAAAACTCCTTCTGTTACTTCTACCGTTGTACCCGGATAATTGGATACGGTTACATATTTTCCTGTCAAAAGTCCAAATATAACGCTCTTGCCAACATTCGGATTGCCAACGAGTATTATAGCTGGTATCTCTTCACCATTTTTTGAAATAGCTTTTTTGTGTTCCATTTGTTATAAATTAAAATTGAGACTCAGTCTCAAAATAATTTATTTGTATTTTTTTGTCAAGTCATTTTTTTGATTTATTCCCCTAACTCTTTGAAGTTGACTAATTCTTGAAAAAATGTTTTAGAAAGATTTATGTTTTTTAATTTTCTAACTTTACAATGATACCTGTAGAAGAAGCACGCGATATCATATTAAGAAGCATAAATATTCTTGGTAAAGAAGAAGTAAACCTTCTAAACTCCTTAGGAAGAGTTATTGCTGAAAATGTTTATTCACACCTTACAATCCCTCCATGGGATAATTCAGCAATGGATGGCTATGTAGTTATATCAAGCGATACCAGACCCGCATCAAAGAAAAATCCTGTAAGACTTAAAGTTCTGGAAGATTTGCCTGCAGGCAAAGTATCTGATAAACAAATAAAAAGCGGTGAAACAATAAGGATTATGACAGGCGCACCTATACCGCTTGGCGCTGATGCTGTGGTGATGGATGAAGAAACCCTGAGAGATGGTGAGTATGTCAGGATATTGAGCCCTGTTATTGGAAAAGAAAATGTAAGACCCCGTGGTGAAGATATAAATACAGGAGATTTACTTATTAAGGAAGGGAAAATCTTAACTCCTGCAGATATAGGCATAATGGCAAGTATTCAGAAATCAAGAGTGCAGGTGTTTCAGAAACCGAGGGTTGCTGTTCTTTCAACCGGAGATGAACTTGTTGATATTGACGAGCCCATAACAAGAGGGAAAATCGTGAACAGCAACAGCTACTCTCTTGAAGCACAGGTTAAAGATGCAGGAGCAATACCGGTACACCTCGGAATTGCAAAAGATACCAAAGATGACCTTCAGAAAAAACTTCTCTCATCTTTAAGTTCTGACATCATCATAACCTCAGGAGGAATTTCAGTTGGCGATTATGATTTTGTCAAAACTGTTCTTAATGACCTTGGAATGGAAATGAAGTTCTGGAAGGTTGCAATGAAACCTGGAAAACCATTAGCCTTTGGAAGTATTAAAGGAAAACTAGTTTTCGGACTGCCGGGCAATCCCGCTGCATCTATGCTCTGCTTTGAGCTTTTTGTAAGGCCTTCAATTTTTAAAATGCAGGGAAGAAGTGATTTATTCAGAAAGGAAGTGGTTGCAGAGTCTCTGGAGGATATAAAGAAAAAGCCCGGAAGAAGGCACTTTGTAAGGGCAATAGCTTCTTTTAAGGATGGGCAATATTTCTTCAAAACTACAGGACCTCAGGGCTCTGGAATGCTGACATCCATGATGCTTGCAAACAGTATTGCAATAATCCCGGAAGACTCAACAATTCTGAAAAAAGGAGAAAAGACTAAAGTTATATTGCTTGATGAAAGGATTTAAACTATAAAATTCTAATTTCTAATTTCTAAACAATTTCAAATGACCAAAATCCAAAATTCTAAACAGTATTACCAAAATAGTTTTGAACATTTAAATTTAGAATTTTGGATTTGTTTAGAATTTCGTGCTTAGTGCTTAGAATTTTTCCTTATAAAGGAGAATTTAGTGTTGCCACCAATTATCTCAATAGTAGGAAAATCTGATTCAGGAAAAACTACATTAATAGAAAAACTCCTGCCGGAGATTTTAAGAAGGGGTTATAAAGTTGCAACTGTCAAGCACCATTCACACAATGATTTTGATATTGATGTGGAAGGAAAGGATAGCTGGCGCCACGCTAAAGCAGGCTCAGCAAAAGCAATAATCTCCTCGCCAACAAAGTTTGCAGTGATAGGTAAAACACAGGAAGAGACAAGCTTAAATGAAATCCGTGCAAAATATTGTGACGGAATAGATTTGGTCCTCACTGAAGGATACAAAAGTCAGAATTATCCTAAAATTGAAATTTTCAGAAAAGGAATGCACAAGGAACTTCTCTGCAAGGATGATGATGCGCTTGCCGCAATAGTTTCAGATATGAAGTTTGACAGGAATGTTCCTCAGTTCTGGCTTGATGACGTGAAAGGGATTGTAGATTTTATTGAAGATAAATTTTTAAAGCCAAGCACTAACACAGAGGAGGTTTTTTTAAAAATTGATGGCAAAGAAATTCCTCTAAAACCCTTTATTCAGGAGTTTTTCAAAGGGACTATCAGCGGAATGCTTAAAGGGCTTAAAGGAACCAGCAACGGAAAACATGTTAGCTTGGAAATAAGGTTTAAGGATAAGTAGGTGTAAAAATTTCAAATAACAAAGCTCAAAGTTCAAATTAAATAAAAAAATCCAAATAATTAAAACTTATATTATTCTGGTTTTGACATTCATTTGACATTTGAATTTTGTTATTTGAACTTAGGTAATAAATGTCAAAACATTCTCAAAACATTTCCTGTTTCCTCCTTGCTGGAGGACAGAGCAAGAGGTTCGGGCACAACAAGGCTCTTATAAAGATAGGAGGAGAAAGATTAATAGACATCATAATAAAAAAGCTGTCAGAAGTTTTTCCTGAAGTTTTTTTAATAACCACCCCTCGGAACAGCTACCAGGATATTCAGATAAAAAAGCTATTTGATATCATACCAAACAAAGGCTCGCTTGGCGGTGTTTATACCGGACTTGTGGAGTCAAAAACAAGCCACAGCTTCTTTTTTGCCTGTGATATGCCTTTTATAAACGTGGAATTAATTAAATTCATGCTTGGAAAGAAACCGGATTACGACCTGTTAATCCCAAAAACTGAAAAAGGGCTGCAGCCCCTTCATGCAATCTATTCAAAAGCCTGCATTCCCCATATAAAAAAACTTATAGATGAGGATAATTTTAAAATCCTTGATTTCTTCGATATGGTAAAAGTAGAATATATTTCTGAAAAGATATGCAGGAAATTTGACCCTGAAGGAAATATCTTTCTTAATATAAATACTCTTGAAGATTTAAAGATTGCAGAGAAAATGAATTTGTAAAATAATCCCAAGGCTCAGAGGCTAAATTGAATCTAATAGCAATCTGTAGAAACAGACCTTTAGGTCTGTTATTAACAGGTCTAAAGACCTCTTTCTACAGTTTCCCAAAAGCGTATAAAATTTTAGTAATATCTTTTTTCTTAAGCCTTATACCAATAGTTTCGTATTCTGCTCAGGAACTTTTAAAAGAGCCCTGGGACAACACTGTATTCCCACAAAAGACAACAGGAATTGAATCTTCTGATGAAAGTAACTTTGTTAATTTTTTCAGAAGTCCTATAAAATATTCTCTTGCTTCAGCTGTAAAATTTTATCAGTATGCCATATCTCCTGTTATTGGGAGCAGATGCTCTATGTATCCAAGTTGTTCGCAGTATAGCGTCCTTGCACTGAGAAAATACGGAGGACTGGTCGGTTTTGTAATGACTGCTGACCGGCTTATGCACGAAGCAGAAGAATTGCAGTCAGGACCAATTATAGAAAAAAAAGGAATTTACCTTGTTTATGACCCTGTTGAAAACAACGACTTCTGGTGGAACAAGTAGAGACTCTTCAATGACAGCTTTTACTCTTGCTCTTCTTGTAGTTTTTTTCTTCTCCACAGCCAACTGCTCTTTTAGTGAAACAGCAGAATTCCCTGAAAAACTTTTTCAGTTTGCAGAATCACTTTTCAGGGAAGCTGAATACTACCGCGCCATAACAGAATACAAGCGTTTCATATCATATTATCCTGAAAACCAGCTTGCAGAAACTGCAGTGTATCAGATAGGGAATTGCTATTTTCAGGCTGAAAAATGGGATGAGGCAATAAAAAGCTTCGAGGATTTTAATGAAAAACACCCTGAATCGCCGCTTGTAAAAGATACGCTTCAAAAAATGGGCGAAGGTTATCTTAAAAAAGGTGATAAGGAAAATTCAAAAAAAATATTTGATTTAATCAATGAAAAATACCCGAAAGACGAAGCCGGCAATAAAGCAAAAATCAGTCTTGGGACGCTCTATCTTGAACACCATGAATGGAATAAAGCCTCAGAAGTTTTTAGCAGGGTTGAGGAAAGAAGCAGATACAAAACATTAGCTGACAGGCTGATTCAGGGCTCAAAAGAGGCAGAAAGGCTTCCAGGCAAATCCCCTGTTTTGGCAGGAACTCTTTCTGCTCTAATTCCGGGAGCCGGACAGCTTTACACAGGGAGAAGGCTTGACAGCCTTGTTGCTTTTTTGCTGAACGGAGTTTTTATATTGGGTGCAGTTGAATCCTTCAATAAAAATATTTATGTGGCTGGAGGGATTCTTTCTTTCTTTGAGCTTGGCTGGTACTCTGGAAATATCTATAATGCCATC